>CAZAMW010000007.1:0-4565 GCA_964486265.1 uncultured Nitrosopumilales archaeon
ACAGCCTCGGTTCTATCCGGGAACGGTTCGCGTGCAGCAAAGTCCGGAAAGAGAACTTCAAAGGTTCTCGAGAGGCTACCAGCGGACCAGCTGACCAAGGATAGAAGGGCCCCCTTCCTTCGCTCCTTGACATCTCCGAACACGTCGTCTGGGGCGCCCCGGCTAAAGCTCGGTCCACAAACAATTTATCGTCCATCCCGGCGTTCTTTCTGCATGGGTTGGGGCAGGTATCTTCGCTGGGGAGCCGCCGCATGTACCCTCGCAGGCCTTTTCTTCTACTTCGTCCCCGTAGTCCCCGCGATGGTCTTTCGCTGCAGCCTGGGACTCCTTTGCCTCACGAACAATGGCGGCTTGGAATCCCTTGGATATTCGGCGTTCCACTGGGGAGCTTTCTACTCTTACGAGGAGGGCTATTTCTCGCCGATTGCGTCGAACGTGACCGCGTTCGGAATATTCCTCTTTGTAGTCTTGCCGTTTGTCCTCGTATCGATGCTCTTGATGAGTCCTGAACTTCGCCGCATGGTAGGCAAATTGAGGCAGCGTTAGCGTGATTGCTCGAGAGCGGCTGTGCAGGATCTCCGCCGTTGGGAGCAACGCCAGAAGCGCCTTTTGCCGAGATGCCAAGCATCACGAAAATCTACGCGCCCACGAACTGCCGGCGTTCGAGTTGCAGGCCATCACAGAAAGAATTCATCCGGGGTCTGACGCGATTGCTAATCTTACGATAGGCTTAACTTTGAAAAGGAGCTAAACTCGCGGCATGCTGGCGCTAGCCGACGTGGCCGTCGTTGTCTCCGACGCGAGAGCTTCGGCAAGATTGCATTCGTGACAGATGATATCGACACCCTGGTCGCTCGAATGATCAGGAATGGGGTGAATTTCCCGGAACCGCTCAAGAAGGAGGAGTGGGGGAGAATGGCGAAAATTGCCGACCCGGGCGGGAACATCCTCTGGCTACCGGAAGCGTCTACCGTGATGGTAAGAGCGACCCTAAACTCCCGGGCGCCAGTACGGAGGTGGCTGCCAAGAAATCGAGAGCGCAGCGCCGAAAGGCTTGAAAACGTAATCTCTTTCCGCTATACCGTTACCGAGTCTAAACACTGAATTTCTTGCAGCGTTGCCCGCTCTTTGTCCTGCTTCGACGCCCCGTCGAATGGCTGTGGGAGCATTCGGGAGGGTCACATTTAGCTAACGTTAAATAAACTCTAAGCGCGCCCACCGAGCCGAGCGGATGAACATCGCTATTCGCGAAGGTCTCACAGATGCAGTCACTCGAAGCGGAGCGGCTCTGGTTGCGCCGCTGGTTACCTTCAAGACCCCACAGATAGGATTCAGAGAGCGCGTCGTCACCCGCCGGCTCGGCAACGGGACGACGAGAGCCACTCATGGCGACACGGAAGACCCTGAGAGCCCATGGCAGGTCCGTCTTCGGTGATGGGAATGGTGAATGGAGTTGCCTAAGCTCAAAATCGGCACCAGGGGGAGCAGGCTTGCGCTGGCTCAGACCCAGATTGTGCTGGACCTGCTCTCGCAGGAGACTCCGGGGCTGAGGGCACAGGTCCAGGTGGTCAAGACTACAGGGGACAGGCTTCCGCCAGAGAAGCGCGGGGAGACGGATGGAAAGGGTGCCTTCACTGACGAAATCGAGTCCCTGCTCATCAGAGGTCGTATCGACCTGGCCGTCCACAGCATGAAGGACCTCTCCGTCGAGGTTGGAAGCGGTCTGGTGATAGCGGCCACCCCCGTCCGGGGAGACCCTCGTGACGCGCTCGTGACACCTGGAAGGCAGGGGCTCGCTGACCTCCGGAAGGGCGCTGCCCTTGGCACGAGCAGCATGAGGAGGAGGGCTCAGCTTCTGAACATCAGGAACGACCTTCGGCTGGTCGACCTCCACGGTAATGTCGAGACAAGAATCAGCAAGATGCACAGGCTTGGGCTTGATGGCGTTGTGCTTGCGGCGGCGGGACTCGACAGGCTCTCATGCGGCGATGTAATCACGGGCAGGTTCTCTACGGATGAAGTGGTACCGGCGGCAGGTCAGGGAACTCTTGCTGTCGAGATAAGAGAAGACGATGAAGAGCTGGCGAAGATAGTATCGAGAATCAACGACGACAGGACCATGCGTGCATCCAGATGCGAGCGGGCCTTCGCTAGAGCGACGGGGGGCGACTGCTACGTACCCGTGGGAGCCTATGCGACAGACAACGGCAGGTCGCTCACGCTCACCGGGATGATTGCGTCCCCCGATGGCGAATATCTCCTGAAGAGGACGATGACCGCGACCGATGCCGAGGGATTGGGGGAGACCCTCGCGCTGGAGATGCTTCAGGACGGCGGGGCTGGAATTCTCGTGAGGGCCGGAACATGACGACGACGGTCAGGGCGGCGCCCGTCAGGAACATTCTGATCACACGGTCCAAGGAAGGGAACGAAGAACTAGCGGCGAGCCTCAAGCTCGCCGGGTACAATCCTGTTTCGGTCGATGCGATCTCTCTGTCGCCACCGAAGGACTGGTCCATCATCGATGGATTCCTGCGTCGCCTCCACTCTTTCGACTGGCTCGCCTTCACGTCAGTGACCGGTGCCGAATACTTCGGCGGGCGCATGAAGTCGCTGTCCTTTGAGCTGCCTTGGCAGGGGAAGCCGCTGGTCGCCGCTGTAGGCGGGCGTACCGCAGAGAGGCTCTCTGGATTTGGGATTAATCCAGATTTCATACCATCGGCCTACTTGACAAAGAAGCTCGGCGAGGAACTTCCTGTAGAAGACGGAACGCGCGTGCTCCTCCTGCGCGCAGACATCGCGGACCCCGAATTGTCAGAAAGGCTGAGAGCGCGTGGGTGTGAGGTCCAGGAGGGAGCCATCTACCGGACACAGCTCGCCGGGAGAGCGACCGGCAAGAAGCTCGGGGACGTTGATCTTATCGTCTTTGCGAGCCCCTCAGCCGTCCGGGGTTTCTGCATGTCTGTACCGAAAGAGGAAGTGACCAGACTGCAGAGCGTCAGAGCAATCTGCATCGGGCCCGTAACGGAAGCAGTGGCCAAGGAAAACGGTTTCGCGATGACTATCGTGCCGAGGTCATACACCCTGAACGCAGTGGTCGATGAGATAGGGAGGTTGAGCAGAAGAGATGCTTGAGCCCGGGAACCAAACGGTCCGACTCAGAAAGCTGAGAAAGTCGGAGACCGTGAGGCAGCTCGTGAAGGAGACGCGCCTTGACCCGTCCTGTCTCGTAGCTCCCGTCTTCGTGACGCACGGCAACAAAGTGGTCGAACCTGTCAGCGCCATGCCAGGAGTCAACAGATACTCGGTGGACCAGCTGGGCAGCTACGTTGCAAGGCTCTCTGAGACGGGGATAAGCACAGTTCTGCTATTCGGCATCCCTGATGCAAAGGACGATGTCGGTAGCCAAGCCTACGCAGGTGATGGAGTTGTGCCGAGGGCCATATCGGAGATCAAGGGTGCTGTCCCGTCGATGCTGGTGGCGGCTGATGTCTGTCTGTGCGAGTACACCTCGCACGGACACTGCGGTGTCGTCAAGGACGGCCAGGTCGATAACGACGAGACGCTTCCCCTCTTGAGCAGGGCCGCGGTCGAGTATGCGAGGGCAGGCGCTGACATCGTGGCTCCGAGCGCGATGATGGACTTTCAGGTGGCGGCGGTAAGGTCGGCCCTTGAAGGGGCGCGTCTTGATGAGACTCTCGTCATGGGCTATTCGGCGAAGTTCGCCTCCTGCTTCTACGGTCCCTTCAGGGAGGCGGCAGGCTCGACCCCATCCTTCGGGGACAGGAGGGGCTACCAGCTCGGGACCGGGAACACCAGGGAAGCGATGCGCGAAATCGAGAAGGATGCCGAAGAGGGGGCGGATATCATCATGGTCAAGCCTGCCCTCTCTTATCTTGACGTCATCGCTGAGGCCCGCTTCAGGTTCGACCTGCCGGTCGCGGCTTACAGCGTGAGCGGCGAGTATTCCATGATCAAGGCCGCGGGCGCCAACGGATGGCTCGACGAGAAGAGGGCTGCGATGGAAGTGCTTACCTCAATCAAGCGCGCCGGAGCTGACATAATAATCACGTACTTTGCGGAACAGGCCGCCCGGTGGTTGGCCGAGTGATACTCATGGACGAGCAGAGAACAAAGGAGCCGGAAAAACAGCCGGCAGTGAAGCGCTACCTGAAGTACACCTTCTTCAAAGTGGACCGTGCCTGGAGATTCCTGGGAAGAGAGGAGCAGCAGGTCGCGAGGAAGGAGTTCGTCGAGGTCCTGGTGAAGCCCCGGGACGAGACCAGATTGAGCTACTTCTCACTCGTAGGCCTGAGGGGTGACACGGACTTCATGATACTGGCGGACTCGTCCACGCTCGACTCCTTCCCGCCACTCCTCTCGGAGCTTCTCTCCACGCGGCTCGGCAGGTATCTAGATACATCGTATTCCTACCTGGCGATGACGAGGCGCTCGCCGTACCTGGGCTCGCACAAGCACCCCGGCCAGGAAGGGACAGGAGCGGATGATCCCAGAACATCGTCTCGCTACCTCTTCGTCTACCCATTCATCAAGAAGAGAGATTG
>CAZAMW010000007.1:4575-20481 GCA_964486265.1 uncultured Nitrosopumilales archaeon
CTTTCACGGAGAGACAGAGAATGATGGCGGAGCACTTCAAGATCGGGCACAAGTACCCTCGCATCAAGATCAACACCGGTTACTCTTTCGGCCTCGACGATCAGGAGTTCATGCTCGGCTTCGAGGGCGATGATGCTTCAGAATTCCTCGGCTTGGTCGAGGAGCTGAGAAGTTCGGATGCCAGCATGTACACCGAGCTCGAGACCCCGATCTTCAGTTGCCTGCGCGTAGAACCGGAAAGGATGCTGGATCTCGTGTGACCGAACGCTCTTCCGTCCCGAACATCGAAGCCGTGAGGTACCTCAGCTCAGCCAGGGACTACACCGAGAAGGACAAGGTTCCAGGGTTCGGGTGCTGCTGCCGGGGTCAGGCTGACCCGTTCCTTTCACAGCGCGGGCCCCGGCTGATGGCAACGATTCTCATGGGGTCAGTGGAGCTGCCAGGAAGCACGGGGAAAGCTCGGACGGACGCCGTCATTCGAGAGAGCAATCCGGAAGCGTACGAGGCGTGACTCATGAATACGTCGTTTCTTGAGGCCTGCGCAAGGAAGGAACCCGGGCACACTCCTGTCTGGTTTATGCGGCAAGCAGGAAGGTACCTTCCGAGCTACAGAAGGATAAAGGCCGACAGGCCGATTCTCGAGGTAGCAAAGAATCCCGACCTTGCCTCTGAGGTGGTCGTCGACGCAGTAAACACGCTAGGGGTTGATGCCGGAATAATATTCGCCGACATCATGCTTCCGCTCGAGGCGATTGGGGTGGATTTCACTATCCAGGAGAACGTAGGCCCGATCGTTTCAAGCCCCATCAGCGGGCTGGACGACGTCAACTCGCTTGGAACGCTCGATTCGGAGTCTGACCTCCCCTATGTTTACGCCGGCATCGATAAGACGATTCAGAAACTCGACGACCGCGTCCCCCTGATCGGCTTCTCCGGCGCCCCGTTCACGCTAGCCGCGTACATGATCGAGGGGGGACCTAGCAAAGAACTCCAGAAGACCAAGGCTTTGATGTTCTCCGAGCCTGATACTTGGAACGCCCTGATGAGAAAGCTGACAGAGATGGTGAAAGAATACCTCGATGCACAGGTGAGGCACGGCGTAAGTGCGATCCAGCTGTTCGACAGCTGGGTTGGGTCTCTATCGGCATCCGACTATTCCCAGTTTGTCTCGCCCTTCACGAAGGAGATATTCGACTCCGTGCAATCCGTTCCAAGGATTCACTTTTGCGCTGACTCGGCGGCCCTGTTGGAGGAGCTTCATCGAACCGGACCTGACGTCTTGAGCGTAGACTGGAGAATCCCCATAGACGACCCATGGAAGAGGTGCGGCGAGGCAACAGCCGTACAGGGCAACCTCGACCCCGTGCTGGCGATGACGGGAGGGAGCGAAATGGAGAGGCGGGTAACCAGCATCCTGGGAACCGCAGCGGGACACAAAGGGCACATTTTTAGTCTGGGACACGGGGTTCTCAAGGAGACTTCCCCGGAGACGCTCAGGCGCATCGTCCAGGTTGTGCACGAGACAACAGCGAGGCGGAGATAGAATGGCCCAGGTGAATAGGAACGAGGAAGTACTGGTGGTCCTGATGACGTACGGCTCTCCTTCCACCCTCGACGACGTCCCCGATTACCTGCGGAGCGTTCGTGGAGGCAGGGAGCCGGACGCAGCCCTGATAGAAGAGTTCAGGCGCCGCTACCGCATCATAGGCGGCTCTCCGCTGCTGCGTATCACTCGCGAACAGGCCGCTTGCCTGGAGAAGGAATTGTGTACGCTCGACGATGGGAGGTCGTATCGCGTCGCGGCCGGGATGAGATTCTCTCCCCCGCTGATATCCGACGTGGTCAGGGCAGAAGCGCCGATGTCAGGACGGGTGGTCGGTATCGTCATGTCGCCCCAGTTCTCTCCGATCATAATGGGTGGTTACGTTCGAGCACTGCAGGAGGCCGTTGCTGCCCTTGGTCGGAATCGACTCTCCGTCAGAACAGTCGAAGACTGGCATCTAGAACACTACTTCCTCGAAGCCTTGGCACAAAGGGTCAGGGAAGCCATCT
Source organism: uncultured Nitrosopumilales archaeon (assembly GCA_964486265.1). Taxonomy (GTDB): domain Archaea; phylum Thermoproteota; class Nitrososphaeria; order Nitrososphaerales; family Gagatemarchaeaceae; genus Gagatemarchaeum. The sequence goes on from CAZAMW010000007.1 coordinate 6,628, forward strand.
CGCGCATGCCGCCCGACATCGTGAATACCGTCTCCGTCCTCTTTACCGCCCACAGCATGCCAAAACGCGTCGTCGAGAGGGAACCCGGATACCTGAAACAGCTCATGGAGACGGCAGAGGCGGTAGCCGGAATTGCCGGCCTATCACCTGACCGATGGAGGTTTTGCTACCAGAGCGCAGGCCACACGCCGGAGGAATGGTTGAAGCCGGACATGGCCGATGTGATGCCCGAGCTTCACAAAGCCGGACACGGCCACGTGCTGATAGCGCCCGTGCAGTTCCTGGCCGACCATCTTGAGGTACTCTATGACATCGAGATAGGCGCCCGTGAACAGGCGGAACGGGCCGGAATCAAGCTCGCCCGCATCGAGTCTTTGAATGCCTCCCCGGTCTTCATAAAGGCGCTGGCGACAATCGTCCAAGGCACTCTTGCACAATCGAGTTCGGCACCTTAAGGTGTCGCTGAAGAAAGAAAATGCCGAGCCTACCTGCAACGGTCTGTCGGAGGCATGTACTTCGGCAGTCTACGGCTGAGAGAAGATAGCAGGTATCAGGACATGCTCTTGGACAGGCCCTGCCCCGCCGGAGCGGGCTCGGCCTGCTTCGCCTGCTCTCTGCGCCTCAGCCTCGGCTTTCCAAGACCTCTTACGTTGGAGGACACGACGGGCCTGCCGTAGCAGAAGTTGACGATCGAGGTCTCCCCGTTCGTCGTCTCAACATTCTTCGTCGAGGTGACATCACCTACCGAACAAACCACCTTTGTCTGGCCCGGCTTTACCGCGACCAGGTAGTGCCAGAGAAGGTGGTCACTTCCCACTTCCGGCCCGGTGAGGGGAGCGACCTGCACACCCACGCTAACCCGGACGCCGACGACGGACTGTCCCGGCGGTTTCGGGCTCAAGGAAACACCGCCATAGACGTATGATATCGGCGCACAGCACTCGTCTTCCGACAACTTGTCTCCCGTCACCGACGGTTCGATGGATAGATAAAACCCGCGCCTCGCGCTCCAGTGTCGTTGAGCGCCTTCGATGCCTAGCCAGGGTGTAGAGGAATCTCCCCGGGATAGGTGACACCAGACCAGGGAGTCGAGAAAGCGCGAGAGAACTGCCCCGGGCAGACGCCGCTCCTCCGGAGAGTGTCCCGACCGGAGTTTGTCACAAGGTTGCAAAATTTGCGACATTTAATATTTGTTTATTAACTCGTCTACGCGAGGGCTCTTTTACTGATGAACTAACAGTAGGATGAGTGAAAAAAGGATGAGTTTTGGACAACGCAGGACGGGATTCGGTGGCAACCAAGGCGGGAGCTTCGGCTCTTTCAAGAAGCCGGTTGAAGTTGGCAAGGAGTACAACGTAACTATCTCCGATACCAGCAAACGCGGAGAGGGCATAGCCAAGATCGATGGGTTCGTGATATTCGTTCCGGGGACCAGGATGGGTCAACAGGCGCGAATCAAGGTCATGTCCGTCGGAGAAAGGTTTGCTAGCGGCCAAGTCGTAGAGAACGCGGCGGTGGAAACAGGTTCCGCTGCGGCTGCAACGACGCCAGCACCTGCCGAATCAGCGGAAAAGACCTCTTAGGCCAACGGTGCCTGGAGAGGTTATGTGGCTGGCCGTCAGAATTGACAGGCCAGACCCAGATGTTTTTCTTCGCAAGTATTTTGCACCGGGTTTGCTCAGACTGTGCGGTCTATCCCATGTGGGGGGGCAGGCCCATTCCGAATGGCTCGCGCCTCCAGGTGACAGGACGGTGCGTTCCTAGTCCGTGCCTGTCGAGCTCCTCCGAAGAATCAAAGCTACGTTCGCAGACCTTGCAGATAAAGCCGGGTCTCCATGACGCCAAGGGACGGCGGCGAGCTCATGGAGCTATGCGAAGACTCTTCTCAGTGACTGTTACCTGGACTTCTTGTAGTCTTTTTCGAGCGCGGCGATGAACAGGTCCCAGAACCTGCTGGTGCCGTCGGTCTGCTCCTTTATAGTCGGTATCTTCGCGATGTCCTTCCAGGTCTCCTTGAAGACCATGTCGATCCTCGTCCTGTCCTTGCCGAGGCTCTTGAGCCGATACTCTCCCGTCTCGTAGTCCTCCTCGCCGAACTGCTCGAGAGACCACGCGTCCGGCGGCTTGAGGATGACGTAGCTTACCGCGACCTTCTGCTTGCCGTCCGCTCCCTCGTAGATCGTGACGTAGACCACCCGCTTCCTAGTCTTCTCGACTATCCTCCTCTGGGAGGTTGAACCCGTAAGCTTCGAATCGTCCTCACGGAAATCTGTGCACCATTGGTACGTGTAGCGCAGGGGAGCATTGATGACCTTGGAGACCCTCGTAATGTCGACCATGGCTAGCGTGGAGTGTGCCTGACTTATTTACACTAGCAAGGAGGAGAGGGCGTCTCTGATGATCCGCTGAGGGTCTGCAGGGCGACTCGCAAAGGATATGCACAGGCGCCGCGGAGAAGTGGTCCGTCAATGGAATCAGGTTATGTGCCTGTCAACGGAGTCAAAGTCTACTACGAGCTACATGGCCACGGAGAGTCGTCGGAAAGCACGCCCTTGGTACTCCTTCACGGAGGCGGCGACACCATCGGCACGTCGTTCCACTGGATGGTACCCGAACTTGCGAAGAACCGCCTGGTGGTCGCGTTCGAAAGGGAGGGCTACGGCCGGACGGAGGACGCCCGGAATATCCGCTTCAGCTTCGAGCAGGCGGCCGACGACACGGTGGCTCTGCTGGAGCGGCTCGGTATGTTGCACGCGGACCTGTTCGGCTTCAGCAACGGCGGGACGATAGCGCTGCAGACGGCCATCCGTCACCCGAAGGCGACTCGGAAGCTCGTCATCGCCTCGGGCCTGTTCAGCCGTGGCGGTGCGGACCCTGCGTTCTGGGAGGGCTTCGAATCAGCGACTCTTGACGACATGCCGAGGGTACTGCGCGACACCTACCTGAGAGTGGCCCCAAAGCCGGAGAACCTGCAGCTGATGTTCGACAAATCGGTCCAACAGATGAAGAACTTCATGGACATCCCGGCGGAGGCCATCCGAATGATCGAGGCGTCGGCTCTTGTAGTCTGCGGAGACTCCGACGTGGTTAGACCGGAACACGCCGTCGAGCTCTTCCGACTCTTACCGCATGCGCAGCTTGCTGTACTTCCCGGGACGGACCACATGAACGTGACGAACCGAGTATCGTGGCTGGCGCCTATGATCGATGTGTTCCTGGGCGCTCCGTGATACCCGCAGGTCGTCGGTGCCGCACGCGCCCTGTCGGCGGCCGACGCGAGCAGGAAGCCGAGAGGCACAAGAGGAAAGGCGTCTGCCCGGTTCCCATGGACCTTGGCACGACAGGAGAGAACCTCCTGCTTTCGAGCTCGCCACTCTTCCTATCCCGGGCCCAGCTCCACGGCCTTTTTTGGCTCCGCACCGCCCGAGTACCTGAGGTTCCTTAGCGAGGGGAACCCCAGGAAGACGAGCCCGCTCAGAAGGAAGGCGCCTCCCGCGAACTCGTAGGCCCATGGAAGCCCGAACGATGCTATGGCGATACCTCCGAGCGCCTGGCCGACGGGAAGCAGGGCGACGCTCCCGAGCTGGTCAATCCCGAAGTAGCGGCCCTGCATCTCATTGGGGACTATCACCTGAACGATCGAAAGCCAGGTGGTGACGGCAATCCCGAGACCCACCCCGAACACGAAGATGGCACCGAAGTCGACGACCGGGACGGGGACGAGAACCAGGACCAGAAGAAGAGCGCCGCCCACTTTCAAGGCGGGGGAGGCGCGCGTTCGGTCTCGACATAAGCGTTGGTCGGGTCACCAGTTCCAAAGCCGTCAGCGAATGATGTTGAACGGGATCACGCGAGCGTCGCAACCAGGCTGACTTGGACGTTGTTCCTGATGGCCTGCGAGATCGGGCAGCCGTCCTTGGCCCCGTTGGCCAGTTCGAGGAACTTCGCCTGGTCAATCCCCGGAACATCCCCCTTCACGGTGAGCTCCATGGTCGTCACCTTCCAACCGTCTCCTACCTTGTCGAAGGTGGCCACGGCCTTCACTTCCAGCTTCTTGGGAGGAGTCCCGTTCCTTGCGAGCCCCGCTGAAAATGCCATTGAATAACAACTCGCGTGGGCCGCGGCCAGGAGCTCTTCAGGGCTGGTCTTAGCGACCGGTCTCCCTGTCCTCGAGGCCCAGCTCACATCGGTATCGGGAATTGCACCGCTTCCGAAGCTCAGCATCCCCCGCCCGTTGATCAGGTCATTCTCCCAGATAACTTCTGCACTGCTCTTTGCAGCCATGAGGTGGAGGACGACTCGACCGCTATTAACGGTTGTGACTGGTCAGAAGGAGCTCGAAGCGTGAGCCCGGCTCGAGGGAAGGCCGGCTAGTGCAACCTTCTTAGTCAATCCAGGGGGATAATCCGAAGCATGGGCGAGATGCTGCGTTGGCCCTTCAGGGTCGTGTTGTACTTCATGCTCTACCTCGCCTGGCTGGTTATCACCCTCCTAATCCTGGCGGTCTCCCCCGACATGACCGACTTCCAAGCGACCAACCTGCTCCCAGCAGGTTGGATTCCGATCGCTGCAGCCTTCTTCGCAGATATCTATTTCACGCAGGTGAGAAAGGGCAAGCAGACTCAGGAAAACAGAACGCCGGAGAACCCAGAAAAATGAGAGCGGTTGTCCGGGAAACCGGCAGCGGCAGCCTTCTGTCGAACCTATAAAGGCAGATGAAGCGGAATATCCGGCATATGACTTTCAGCGCTGTGCATGTAATCAGGACCAACGCCGGCTACGTTGCAGCGCACGTTTCGCTCCTCCTTTCGGGAATCGGACTGCTGTTCTTGCAGCAGCATCTCTGGCTCGCGAACATCGTCAGACAGGGCTACGGACCCTACCAGAGCACCTCATTTCTGGCAGGGGTGTCCGCAGCGGTCGTGATAGCCGACCTGCTCACGCTGAGATGGGCGCTGAGGGGCTCCCGATACGACATGCACTTCTCGATGTTCCTGCCGGCTCTGTTCTTTGGGGTCGCAGTCTTTGTCCTTCTTGCCAACAACAGCGTATAGGGGATCCCTCCTGCCGGGTCACACACGAGACGAATTCCTGGTTCTTGTCTGAATTTCAACTGTGGTTGCCGAGATACTGTTATCGCGAGCGCGATTTACTGGCGCGTTCAGGCAGTGGCGTCGCGTGCGAATCGCGCATAAAGTCTAGAGGAGGGTGATGGACGACAACAGCGCGTGACCTCCTTGCTCGTGGAAGTTGCTCTCAAACCTGGCCTCCCTTATCCAGTCTATCTCCCAGCCTTTCTTGAAGGTCTCCCTGATCTCCTTCTCCGACACTCTTCTCGGGCCTCCCCAGCCTGCAGGCTCCTTGTCGCTGAAGCAAAGCATGAAGTAGGTGCCACCCGTGTTGAGAACAGACCTTAGGCTCTTCGCGAAGATAATCCTCTCCTCGTCCGTGAAGACATGAAAGAGCCCCGAGTCCGTCACGGTGCCGAATTTCTTGTTGAGAAGTTCCAGGTCCAGAGCATCTCCCGTGACGAAGGTCGCGTTCGAGCCTCTCTCAGCCGCTTTCGCCTTTGCCTTCTCGATCGCGAGCGGAGCTGCGTCAACTCCCCAGACGTCCAGACCTCTGCCCGCAAAGAAGAGTGCATTCTCACCGGTGCCGCAGCCTATGTCAAGGACTCTCCCCCGGACCTTGCCTTCGTCGGCGAGCAAGACGAATTCGGCCTGCGGACGGCCGATGTCCCACGGCGGGACGCCTCTGTAAGACTCGTTGAATGTGGCCACCAGGCAACTGCGGGAGGCGCCTACCCTGATAACTGTAGCGAATGGGACAGGAGCCACTCCTGTCGTTGCAGATTTGCATCGCTCGGCCGGAAGAGGCGCGGGTCTGGACTCGAGTTTTCTAGGTGATCTTCTTGGCTTCGAACATCTCGCAACCGGGAAAGTCGAGGGGGTTGCTCGAGACCGTATGGAATACGAACCCCTTGTAGCTCGTCAGGTACTGCCACGACCTGGAGAATCCTAGGCTTCCGGGGTTGTTGACGACGACCACCGGCTGGTCCATCTTCGAGACTATTCTCATGAAAACGTCAGGAGCGACCGTTATCTTCTGGCCCAGCACCGCCTTGGCCTTTGCTGCCTCCCCGCCTCCTTCCAAATCATAGAAATGGTCCTAACTTTGGCTTATTAGCCTTTGCAGGAGGTTGAGGTCCTCCCCTCAGCACGCTAGTCCACCGCTTTCTTGACGAGGGCAACTATTCTTGCCTCCTCGGCGGCGGTGCGCCTTGGCGACTGCTTCGAGCCTCTCTGCGGTCATGGAAATCTCATCCGCGTTTGGCGCTAAAACACTAACCTCTCCTCGTGCAATTGACGAAAAAGTCATGCTCCCATCTCTTTCCATCGGCCGACCTTTCCCAGTCCCTGCGAGCAACTTGAGAGGCTTGAGCGCCGGATTAGGCCTTAGCGGTCCCGACTTTCACTGATGCGTGTCATCGCGTGTGAGTCGTTTGTTGATTGTGCATGTGCGAATCCGCCTGATACGCGCGCGGACAGGCGGCTCCCCGCCTAGGCAGTCGCATGGGTTCGAGCGCAAGGCGTTACATAGAATCGCGACGTCATGAGACATGATGCCCCAAAAGAGGGACGAGATAATCAATCCCGACGTCAAGGAGAGCAAGGAGGAGGAGAAGTAAGAGACCAAGCTAGACAGGATGGATGGCGCACACGAGAAGGCTAAGAGACGGAAGAAAGTCAAGACTCGGCACGAGCGCTAGGGCCTAGCCGTGTCGGAGGCGGTCGGCGATGTTGCCGCTTATTAGTTCCGCCCAACTGTCGAACTGATGAGCGTCAACGCTACTTCGTCGATAAGTTCTGCGACTACATCCTCGACCTCACAATCGTTCGCCAACTTCGGGCCGGTCATTGGTAGCTTCGCCCAGCAGTTCGCTTCTGAGTTCCACGTAGCGGTGACAGGCATCGACGCGGCCGCGACCTTGGTCGCTTTTTATGCCGGTATCCTGCTGATTCCACTTGGGGCCATCCTGTACTGGGGCCACGTCTCGAGATACATGGGACAGAGCCTGCTCGTTGGGGGCGTCATACTGGTGGTGCTGTCGTACACTCTGTTCCCGTATCTGCCTAGTATAGCACCACCCTGAGGGAACAAGTCTGTGCTTCGTTCGACAGGAAAAAGACGTCCAGTCGGCGTTTTTGGGGTTCGGCTGATACACGCGCGGAAGCGGTGGTCTCAAATGAATTCTACTGGTGCGAACCGACTCCCGGCAGGATATCCGCAAAGTAGAATCCTTCTCTGAGAACGACCTCCCCCTTGATTATTCGAATCCGGTCCCTGAATATCGGCCCGGCATACACGAAGGTGTGAAACTCGCCGTTTTCACCGCACGGGTCGACCGAGCTCGGAATCGAATCCAGGAAGTCGGCATCGTATTCTCTGCCGCAGAACTCTCTCGGTAGTTTCAGCGGGTCGACGCAGCAGACAACCGCGCGGAATCCCGCGTCGATGAACTGCTTCGCCAGCTCCGACGTGTTCCTCCCCCAGAGAGGGAACACCCCCTTCATACCGACCCGGGCCAGCCTCTCTTCCCTGTACGAACGGATGTCCCTCAGGAAGAGGTCTCCGAAGATGACCTGTTCGACGCCCTTAACCTTGTAGCGAGTCAGGATGTCACCCATCCGGCTGTCATAGATTTCGTTCGGAGCACTCTTAGGAATCCAGACCTCCTCGAGCGGGAGCCCGAGGGAGGCTGCTTGAGCTGCCAGAAGACTTCGTCTCACCCCGTGCATACTTATTCGCTCATACCCTTCTGTGACAGTGGTGAGAAGCGTCCTCACGTTGTAGCGGTCGTCTCTGGCAATCTCAAGGAGAGCGAGGGAGCTGTCCTTCCCACCACTCCAAGACAAGAGGGCGTCCACTCTCACACTGGTTCTCACATCCGCGACACGATAGCCGTGTCAGTGGAGTGCGACCTGCTGTGCAGGCGACGCGTCAGGTTCCACGGCGACCGCGGTCCCATAGGCGAGGACCTCGGTCATCGAAACCCCCCATTTCGGACGTGTCGGAGCCGACGGAAACCACGGCATTGGCTCCCAGTCTCTCGGTGCGCCCCGCCGAGCCGCATGAGCGGCTGATGGCGGACCTGCTCGAGAAGATTCGTGTACCCCTTGATCTCTCCGCCTCTCCAAGCTCGGAAATAGGCGAAGATGTTCTGTCCGAGCCCCCCCGACCTTACGATCAGCCCGAAGGTCACCCCGATTACTCGGGTAACGTGATACCCCCACACGAATGTTGTAGTTATGATAATGTCAGCCGGAGGCCTGAAGGGGTTGGCAACTGCACAGGTAGACTGCATCTAGACACTTGTTTGTTGCTTCGATGACTCGGCTATATGCCTTCCACGAGGACCGCCCGGTTGGCATCCCGCCGCTGACCCGACCGCGAACTAGCTCGGCCAGGAATCTGGCCAGGTAGAGAGGAGCACGATAGCGACTGTGCTCAGAGAGGAGAGACTGCTCACCATCACCTCGCTCTGGGAGATTGTGTAGAGGTAGCCGCCGATGATGACCGACCGATTTATGCTCAGGTCGCCGTTAGGCGAATCGCCTTGGTTCCCGTCTGCCGGATACTGCGACGCTCTGCCTAAGAGTGTGAAACCGGTGGCGTTGCCCTGGCTGTTGAAGCTGTAGGAAGGCTGCTGGACTATGACGTACAGGTAGCCCCGGGCCATGCGCGCCGAAATGTAGCCCCCGTTCACGGTCACGTCCTCCATGAGCTTGGGCGACGAGACGTTCATGGTGTTGTAGAGCAGCAACCCGGGTGTCGCCCGTGCCACTCGAATGTCCCTGCTCGATTATCATGAGTCGTCCAGGTGCTATCTCGATGCCGATGACCCGACCGGTCAGGCCGATCGTAGAGAGGACGGAGTCGTTGCTCGGGGGATAAGCCCGGATGATGCCCACGACAAACCCAGAAGAGCTACCGCTGGTCGCTGCGTAGAGATAGGAGCCGTCAGTCTTGACTATGCCAGGCTCGTCCACTTTCAGTATCGCGAAGAGACGCGTCGACCCAAGCTCAGAGTGTGGGTCCACGTCCGAGCCGACCATGTACGGGCTAAAGCTCTGTTCTGCTTTGCTGGCGTCGTAGTAAGTCCTTCCCAGTCAACTGAGGGCGCTGTAGAAGCACGCCGGCGACAAGGACTGCACAACGGTCCAAGGGAGGCTAACGGCATCTAGTATCGAAGACACGGGTTGGACGGCCGGAACGGGGCCGGCACAACGATTCTGTTGGCGTTCCCGATGGCTACGCTCGGCATCCGGCTCCCCATCCCTTTGAAGGGCTAGTCGGCCTTCCGTCTGAAGCGCTAGAGCGCGAATCTTGAATCCGATGTATCGAGTCCCGTCTTTGCTCCTCAACTCATGAGAATGTCCGATTTAACATATTTAACGACGTGATACTTCTCATGGGAATTCTGAAATTGCAGAAAATGAGGTCGTGGGATGAAGAATATTGATTAAAATTACAAGACCAATGCCATAACTGTAGAATTGTTGCAATAGGAAGAACGATAATTTGTAAGAACCGGGCCAATTTTCCTATTGGAGAACGAGCCGCAAGTGAGGGGGAAGCTACCGCGACCTTCCGCATTTCCCAAAATTGAACTACCCGGCGCAAGAGCCTGCCGGCCAACCCGAAAGCATTGAGGTCGAACTTCCTAGTACTGATGCTCTCTACCGTCACGGGCGATCTGATTACCCCGATATTCGCGCTCTTTCTCCCGCTGTTCGCGTATGAACTGGGGGCCAATGCGTTCGAGCTGGGTCTCGTAGGGGGTGTCTCCTATGCGACGTACAGCTTCATACCGCTCGTCATCGGCAGATATGCCGACCGGATGAAGCGGAGAAGGGACCTCATAGTGGCATCCCTTGTCCTCCTCTCGGCCTGCTCGTTCGTCTACGCTTTCGTCACGGCTCCCGTCCAGCTCATCGTGATCAGGGTGCTGGAAGGCGTGGGCTGGGCAGTGCTCTGGCCCGTCATAGACGTGGAGGTTAGCGAGGATGCATCTAGGGAGAGCAACAAATCGTTCAGCATCTACAACACAATCTGGTCGGCCGCGACCGCTGTCGGTCCGCTCCTCGGTGTCGCGCTGATACTGCTACTGACTCAGGTCAGGTACATCTTCATCGTAACCGCACTGATGATGGTCCTGGCGACGGCTGTGAACGCGGCCTCCATGCGCAAGAAGGACGATGTGGAATTGGAACCCGTCGATGCACCTCAGGAGGTGACCGTACCCATCAGGACCAGCGAGGAAGAGGACCCCGACTCGGTCTGGGTCTTCGTGGCGGCGATGGTCCTGGTTTCGTCGATTCGCGGCGTCCTTTACACGTTCTATCCAGCGCTGGCGGAGTCGAGAGACATATCGTATCTCGTCGTTGGTGTGGTAGGGTCCGCCTTTGGTTTCGTGCGCACGGGAGTCTTCGCACTCACCACGAGGGACGACTTCCGAGGGTTCTTCCTGAAGAAGACGAACGTACGGAGGATACTGGTGATATCGTTGGCGGTCTCTGCGGTGACAGCCTCCCTGCCCGTATTCGGCGGCGGCACTCTGGTGGTGGGACTCGTCGCCTTCTCGATCGTCGCGCTGGCTAGTTCGTTCACGCTGATGATAAGCCAGGCAGAGCTCATCTCCCGCGCTGAATCTCACAAGAGAGGCAGCGCTGCCGGAGTCTTCGAGACCACGATAGGGGTCGGGGTCGCCATAGGCCCTGTGGCCGCAGGGATCTTATCCGGGGGTTCACTCATCGTCCCCTTCGTGTTCCCGCCCCTCGCGTTCATTGCGACGCTGCCCATCCTCTTGATGCTCTTCAGACGCCGCGGGCATCAGGTTCGGGTGTGACCCTGTCCGAGAGGAAGCCTGCCTTCTTGATCGAACAGGTACGCTTGTAGGCGACGGAGGTCCTCTTCAGTCCGGATGCGGTTGTCCTGGAAGAGGAATCGGCACGAGACACCCCGGGAGAGACGGGTGTCCTCGTTGTGGCTACTGGCGGACCTGTGGCGTCTGTCACAATGCCGAGCGCGTCTCCATGAAACTTCCTCGAGTATGGGTTAGACGGCGTCCTCGCGGTCGTGGACCTCCAAGCGACTGGGGAGTCGCCGTGGAAGGGTCTCACCAGTCGACCGGGTTGGTCCCGAGTGGTTGATATGATGGAAGCGTAAGGGACCGCGCGAGAGAAAGTTGAGCAGGTCAGAGGGGAGCTTTGCGATGCCGAAGGAGATGAAGCTCGGAGCTCCTGTGCTCAGAGTAAGCGAGATAGATGAGACCCTCAGGTTCTATCAGGACGGGATGGGTCTGAAGGTGAAGGCCAAGTATCAAGACCCCGTGGAGGACCTTCCGGTCTACGAGGTAGCGCCGGCAGTATCTGGGGAACCACTTCTGAAGCTCAAGCACGACGGGAACGCAACAAGACCTGAGAGCGATTTCGCCGGATTGTACCACTTTGCGGTCCTCGTACCGACGAGGAAGAGCCTGGCATCGACATTTCTGGGCATGGGGGACGCAGGCATCGCGTACGACGGCTCTGCCGACCACTACGTCTCGGAGGCTCTGTACCTCCACGACGCGCAGTTCAACGGCATCGAAGTGTACGCCGACAGGCCCCGCGAGACATGGAAGGCGTTCTTCGCGTCCACCGGCGACAGGGCGGCCGACCTTCGCAGGCTGCGGGCGCTCAACAAGCCGCTCGACGTAGCATCGTTGCTCAAGGAGCTGACGAATGACGAGAGGGTTGACCCCCCACGCTTCGCAGAAGGTGCCAGGATCGGGCACGTACACCTCAGGGTGACAGACCTACAGCGGTCCGTGAGGTTCTATCACGAGATGCTCGGTTTCGACGTAGTGACGAACTACCCCGAGATGGGCGCTTCATTCCTGTCGGTCGGCGGCTACCACCATCACATCGGACTGAACACGTGGAACAGCCTCGGTGGGACCCCTCACGAACGCGGGGAGGCGGGGCTCGACGGGCTCACGGTGTACGTTCCTGGGACTGAGACACTCGACGCGCTGCAGCGGAGCCTCCCGGCAGCAAGCGTCGAGCGAGTCGACGACAGCCTCGTGACGGTAGACCCGGACGGCATCCGGATAGAACTCCGCGCGTCGAAGACGGAGAGGTTGCGACGGAGGGGACCTGAAGTGCGGGCCGCTAGTCGCGACAGTTAAATACGAAGCCCGGCTGGTCCTTTATTGCAGGCTAATCTCGGTTCGACGACTCGGAGCTTTTCATGCTTTCTGATTCTCTGACAAGGATAATCCTGTAGAAGAAAAACAAAAAATGAGTACTTTCGAAGAAATGCGGCTCGACCCACTGATACTCAGAGGAGTCGGGAATATGGGCTTCAAGAAGCCAACGCCCATCCAGGGGAAGACGATAGGCCCGCTGATGATGGGAAGGGACGTGATAGGACAGGCAAAGACGGGCTCCGGAAAGACGGTAGCCTTCTCGCTTCCTCTGCTCCAGTCGATAGACGTGAAAGACCGTCGGGTCCAGGCCCTCGTGCTTGCACCCACGCGCGAGCTCGCGGTGCAGATAACGCAGGAGATGAGGAAGCTGGGTACCTATACCGGGGTCAGGGTGGTCACTATATACGGTGGACAGCCCATCGGCGGACAGAGGGACGAGCTGAGGCGCGGAGCACAGGTGGTCGTCGGCACGACAGGTCGCATCCTCGACCACATCCAGAGGCGGTGGCTCGACCTCTCCGCGGTGAGGTTCGTCGTGCTGGACGAGGCGGATACGATGCTCGACATGGGGTTCATAGAGGACGTCGACAGGATACTGGGCACGGTCAGAGGGAAGAAGCAGGTGTGCATCTTCTCCGCCACGATGCCGCCGAAGATCATGCAGCTCTCGAGGAAATACATGGTTGACCCCGAGAAGATAATGGTGGATTCCGACGAGCCTTCGGTCGAGACGCTCGACCAGTACTATGCCGTGGTCAAGAACGACGAAAAGCTCGCCTTCCTCATCGACCTCCTCAAGAAGGAACAGCCGGCAAGCACGATCATATTCCGCAGGACCAAGAGAGGAGCTGACAGGCTCGCCAACGACCTGCACGCCAAGGGGTACGGAGTCGTGCCCCTGCACGGCAACCTGTCGCAGAACCAGAGGGACCGTTACATGGGCGCGTTCAGGGACGGACGCGCTGAAATCCTCGTCGCTACCGACATCGCCAGTCGAGGCATAGACGTCTCTCAGGTGGCGTGCGTGGTAAACTTCGACGTCCCTGTAGACCCGCTCATCTACTTCCACAGGGTGGGGAGGACGGCGAGGGCGGGAGACAAGGGACAGGCCGTCACGCTCGTCTCCGGGGACGAGCAGAGCGACTTTGAGCGGATCCTCGCTCTCAGCAAAGCGACCATCAGCCCCCTCAGGAAGCAGGACGCCGAGCACCAGTTCTACGTCCCGGCGAAGACTACGATCACGGCGGTCCAGGACTCCCGCTACGGCGGCGGAGGGCGCGGCGGCGGGTATGGGGGAGGATATAGAGGGCGAGGAGGAGGGGGCGGGTATGGGAACCGCAGAGGCGGCTACAGGGGCGGCAGGCGGGGCGGCGGGGGGAGGTACTCATCATGGTAAGATGCAGTAACTGCAACGCCATCGCCAAGACCCAGTGCAGCGAGTGCCAGAAGCCCGTCTGCAGGTCCCACGTCAGCGTCATCTTCAACGAGGAGTCCAGGCAGTTCAAGAGCCTCTGCGGCGCGTGCTACTCACAGGTGAGGAGACTCAATTGGGTAAGAGAAAGGTCCTAAACGAAGCCCACCTGAAGGAGCTCGTGCTCCCG
>CAZAMW010000008.1:0-18794 GCA_964486265.1 uncultured Nitrosopumilales archaeon
GCCGCCTGAAGAAGGTCAGGTCTGAAAGGAACGAGGCGAAGGTCAGGTTCCACCTCGACAGGTTGCGCAAGGCGTACGAACGGCCCGACGCGAACGCGATGCAGCCCATGATGGACGCGGTCATGGAGTACGCGACCCTCGGTGAGATAATGGAGGTGGGGAGGCGGGTGTTCGGGGGGTGGGAGGAGCCGCTCCTCATCTAGGCGTTCTCCTTGACAGTCAAGACTAAGCAGACCCACAGGCGCGAAGAGAGGAAGATCAGGATACTCGTTGCCAAGCCAGGTCTCGACGGCCACGACCGAGGGGTGCTGGTCCTAGCCAGGGCCTTCAGGGACGCAGGGATGGAGGTGATCTACAGCGGTCTGCTACCATCGCCAGAGCAGGTCGCGCAGATGGCAGTGGACGAAGACGTCGACGTGGTCGCCCTCTCGCTGCTGAATGGCGCCCACATGACAGCCTTCCCACGGGTGAAGAAGGTCCTCGAGCAGAAGGGAGGCGGAGACATCCTGGTCGTGGGAGGCGGCATAATCCCGAACGAGGACAAGCCGAAGCTCCTCAAGCTCGGCATAACCGGGCTGTACGGACCGGGCACCTCGATGGATGAGGTCATCGAGCACATCAGGGAGAGGGTTCGCAGGGAAAGGTGGGCTTGACTTGTCCGAAGGCTTCGTGAACATATCCTGCTTTAACTTCCGCCAGACCGACGAGCAGAGGATGCTCCTCGAGCAGGTCGACCGCGTCTGCGTCGAGCTTCGTCCGTCGGAAGACCGAAGCTACTTGCAGCGTCGTCCCAACCCCGAAGTCAGGACGATGTTCGCGGCCGCCCACCTTCTGGGGCTTCCAATCTCCAGGGAGTACGGCGACGGTCAGGGCACAGACGTTGTGACGTACGCCCTCGCGCTGGAGCGCATCGGAAGAGAGGGGACGGGCGTGAGGACCTTCTTCTCGGGCCACACGTCGCTCGGGATGATGACGGTACAGAAATGGGGTAGGGCCGACCAGAAGGAGGAGTACCTGACAGCGGGAACGAAGGGGGAGAAGATACTCGCGTTCGGCCTGACCGAGCCCGGAGCCGGCAGCGACCCAGCTTCGCTGTCGATGAGTTTCGAGGAGAAGGACGGAGGCTTTGTCATCAACGGACAGAAGATGTGGATCTCGAACGGCTCCATAGCCGATGCCGTGCTAGTCTTCGCATATCCCAGGGGCAAGAGGGAGGGGATGTGCGCGTTCATCGTGGACAGCCAATCCCTCGGCTTTTCCGCGAGGCCCATAGAGAACAAGATGGGGCTACACTCCTCGGACACGGGGACGGTCCATCTCGACAACTGCCATGTAAGGAATGACGCCATGCTCGGACCGCGCGGGAAGGGACTCTCCGTGGCCTACTCGGCCCTCATGAGCGGCAGGCTGAGCGTCGCCGCAGGTTGTGTAGGCGTGACGAAAGATTGTCTTGACGAGGCGGTTCGATATTCCTCCATCCGGGTCCAGCACGGCAAGCTCATCGGTCGACACCAGCTCGTGCAAAGACACATCGGCATAATCGCCGTGAATTTGGAGGCCGCGAGATGGCTCACGCTCCATGCCGCATCGCTGTACCAGCGGCACCTCGACAGTCCGGAGGACGCTCTCGTCCGCTCCGAGGCCGACATCTCGATCGCCAAGGCCAAGTTCTTCGCTTCGAGGGTTTCCTTCGACGCCGCGAACAGGGTTGTACAGATCTTCGGAGCGAATGGGTATTCTCTAGAGAACAGGCCCGCCAGACATTTCGTCGACACCCGCGTCTGCCAGATCTATGAGGGCACCAACGAGATCCTCGAACAGAAGATAGCCGTCTCAGTCCTGGGGAAGGACTTCGAGGCCTATTCCTAGCCGGAACTAAGCTTATATTCGCTGACGCGCCCTTCCGGGCAGAAGGACACCGGAGTCAGCAGACAATGGCCGAAACGACCGTTCCCCTCTATCTGTGCTACAAAGATTTCCCACGAGAATTCATGCTTCTGAAACTTGTGGGCACGACAGCTGAGGCCTTCGAGAAATACACGCAGGACCTCGCTCGGCAGGACGGCGTCAACGCGTCTTTGACCCATCTGGTGCGGCTCGATGGAAAGTCGCAGCGCGAGATCGAGGGGCTGATGCGGGACCTGGGCCTAATAACCTCGGAGAACGAGAGGGAAGTACTCGTCGATATCAGCAATCTCGGTGTGCCCTAGAGCTGCCCTTCGGCGCAGAGGGAGGCTCGCATTGGCCGAGCGCTTGCTGGCTAACGGCGTCTCCCTGAGGCCATCGCATCACGGACCTCCGCGCTCGACACCCGTTGCCGCTGGATCTTCGGAGGCATCTCGCTCGGGCGCCTTGCTGGGTGGCCATGCGGTGCAGCAGAACCCGTGCCGCTCGTGGTATAGACGTAAATAATTGGGCTAATTTTGATCGATAGCCCTTGGCTCGAGCGATGCTCGCGTCTGGAGTAGTCCTGTCGATTCTTGTACTGCTGGTGCTCCCCTCGGGCGGCCTGGCTTTGAGTCCGCACCCAGGCCTCCTCTCGCCGAAGGTAGAAGATGGATTGCTACCAAAGCCTTCACCTTCAGCGACCGTACAGATATGCGAAGTACGCCAGGGAAGCGTCCTTCCGAGCACCTGCGCCGCGACCGGGCAAGCAGGAGACTTCGTTGCTCTCTACATCTCGGCGGGAGGGTTCGGGAGTCCCCTGTCCCCCAACTCCAACCTGACGGTCACCGGGTCGGGCGGAATTCCTCTCGCCTGGACCTCCGCCTGGATGGAGCAGACCCCCTCGCAGTGCGGCGCTGCCGTCTGTAAGAACGGATTCTTCAATGCCGAGACTAACTCCTCGGGCGGCTACTCGGGCTACTCCTATTGTGAGCCCGGCGTGGACGTATACTGCGACGGTACCGGACAGGGAGCTGCTTTCGCACCCCCTGCTGGAGGGTACACCGTCAGCGTCTGCACCGGGACGACGTGCCTCTCGGGTACCATCGCGATCGGGGGCACGACAACCAGCACCAGTACTACCTCGACCACGACTACGAGTTCGAGCTCCCAGCAGAGCATCGCGCTCCGGGTGACCTCGATCGGGGCGAGCACCGGGGTCGCGGGCTCCTACGTGCTTCTCAACGCGACGGTCTCCACTCCGGGCGCGACCGGCACCGTCCGGTTCAACGGGACAGGGCCCGGGGGAGCCCAGTTTCCGGGCTCCTACTGCGCGCTCAGCAACGGCTGGTGCACCGTATCGGTCGAGCTCGAGACTGGTACGTGGACTGTGACGGCGACCTTCGACGGTGCCTCCTCTGGTCCGATCATTGTCGACATCCCGGCGGTCACGAGCGCCCCATCCTGCATAGGGAACACGACGCTGGGCGACTTTATGTACGTAGCCAACTACCTGGACAACTCGATATCCCAGTACGCCGTGAACCCGAACGGCAACGGTGGAGTCCTGTGCTCGGTGGGTCCCCCGTACGTCCTGCCTCCAGGCTCTTTCCCGGACTCCCTGACCTTCACGCCCACCGGCGAGTCGATATGGGGGTCAGGTGGCTGGGCAGCGGGTTCTACGCTCGACAGCGGCACCCTCTCGATATTCACCGCGTCGAACTGCATAGAGGGGCTCGACGTGGCAGGACTCACGGGCGACCTCTTGGAGGGAGGCACCGTCACTGGCAACACTCCGGGCGCCTGTTTGGCGCCCCAGCGGTCGCTCGACCAGCCCGTCGGGATGGCCACACTATCTTACGGTGGTGAAGGTGAGGAGTACGTGCTGAACCAGGGGAACTCCACCATGACGCAGTTGGTGGGAGGGGGCACGCCGGCGAGGATCACATACATCCAGACGCTCCAGAATCCCACATCGATCGTCGCCGATGCGTTCAACTCGAACGAGACAAGCCCGCCTTTGTACTGCGTCTTCGTTGACAATCAGACATCCGTGATAGGCTATGAGGCGTCGGCGTACTCCAACACCCACGGCACGTTCTACACGCTTACCGCGACGGCCCCGGTGACCGGGAGCTTCTCGTCGATGCTGGTCAACCCCAGCTCTGACGTCCAGGGGGGTCCGGTCAGGGTGTTGTACGCGCTTAGCCCTTTACAGGACAAGGTATACGAGATGCAGGTCGACTACAACTGCAAGCTTAGCACCTGGAAGACGCAGCCGACCGGCCAGGTGCCCATTGGGATGGTCGACATCGGAACCTCCTACCTCTTCGTCCTCAACGCGGGTTCGACCGGGCAGGCGAGCATATCGTCCTACTCCATGAACAATACACTCTCAGAAACTGTGATCGGGGATGGTTCGCTGACGCCGAACGGGGGCTCCACTCCGGCAGGTTTCGACGCGGCCGCCATTGGGACGGACTACAACAGCTTCAACGGGAAGAACTTCGGCGATCAGTACTTCTTCGTGGCCGATGCAGGTTCGCAGACGATAGACGAGTACGCCGTACCTGGAAGCGGGCTTCCCCAGTACATTGGCGCGATACCCAGCGAGCCTGGGGCGCTGGCTTTCGCGAGCGGATTTAGTGGTTGCTTGCTAGCCTGCGTGAACGGGTACGTCGAGTTCGAGACTCTGACGTTTCCCAACGCGACCGAGTCCGTACCGTATTCCTACACCATCCCGCTCGGGCCATCGGACCTGAATCCGTATGCTGACATGAGGATATACTCTGGGTCGCTGCCGCCCGGGCTTACTCTGAACCAATTCACGGGCAGAATCAGCGGTACTCCAAGCTCGCTTCCTAGTGGTACAGGGACTTACACCTTCTCCGTTGAGGAGGAGGGCGTAACGCTGATTGGGGAGTTCTCGATCACTCTCCTCCCGGCTGGGAGCTCCTCGAGCACGAGCAGCACCCAGGGTTCGAGCGCCCAGAGCACGAGTACCTCCAGTTCGAGCTGCGGAAGGTCGTGCAGCCCGCCCGGGCTGGCCAAGGAGTGGGCCACGTCTAACTCAAGCGTGAACGCACTGGCCGAACCGCATCCTGCAATCCTCGACCAGCAGGCTGGCATCAATGTATCTTGGATTCAGCTAGAATCGAGCCCCGGCCACCAGCTCATAGGTAACGTCGCGTACAACCAGAGTGTCTTGCAGGTGGAGTTCAACAGACCAGGTCTCGTTGAGCTCTCGCTGCAGTCTACGGAGGCGCCGGCTGCTGTGTATGCCGATGATATCCCTCTTCTGGCGGCGGTGCCCCAGAACCTCTCCTTCGCGGAACCCGGCTTCTATTACAATCAGACCAGCCACATTATGACCGTCTTCGCTGACCCAGGCTCTGTTACGCTGTTCTATGGACGCGCGCCCGCCCCGGTCGCTTTGGGCAGCACTAGTTCTGCATCCAGCCCAACAATATCAGTGGCTGCATATAGCACAGGACTGCTTCTCCTGCTGGTCGCCGTCATAGTGGTCGTGATTGCCGGGGTCGCGATCGCTGCTGGACGGCTCAGACCGGGCAGGCCACGCCGGGACGCCGACAAATCGGCCAGAGCTCATCGGCAATGGAACTAGCGCGATACTCCCGTACACGGCCATGCGCAAATCACTGGCGCGATCGGGCTAACCGCCCGGATGGCGTGCTTGGTGGAAGAGATGAGGTCTGAACGTCCGCCCACTGAAGTGCCATGGAATTCGCCGCTCGCGCGTTCCGGGCGGGACCTACGTACAAGATCTGTACTTTTCGAACCTCTTTTTATCACCCATTTTGTCACTTGGCCGTGAAGCTGATCTCCTGAGTTGAATATCGCTCTTACTGCTTTGATAATCGTTGTTGTCACCGTCGTCGTGATCGTCCTAGCATACCGCTTCCGCGTCGGGTATGGGTTCCGGCAACGATAGCAAACGGGAACAAATTCCGAGAGGGAGTCAGCAGAGCCATTCAGACCGCGATACAGTCGCAGACGTAACAGAACCTCGGGATGTCCGCAGAGGCCTATCACCAGCCTTCATTGTAAAAGTTGATTGTATATGCTGCGCATAGACTCCTTCACTTCGATTTACAAAGCCGCCCGCTCAATGATACACGAACTGGGGAGCCATCTCACCGATGAACGACTCATCACAATACGCACGACCGTTCAGAGATACCCCGCAGGAGAGGTCGCCGCGTGGATGAGATGGGTTTTTTCATCCACCAACGCCTATGAGCTAACTGAGATGTTCGGAGACGTGAAGAGAAATGCGCCGCCATCTGTTTTGGGAGCTATGGCGCGCCTATCCTAGAAAGCAGTCCTAGAGGGTCAGATGGGACACAGCAAAAGTGAGAACGCACACTATCACTCAACAGGGGCTCCCGCTCTCGCTCGTATTGATCTCCGGCTCCTCCAGGTCGCTGACCTTCACTCGCGCCCTGATGTCGGCGAAACCTCGTATGGTGCTTCTCGTACCTGCCGAAGCGCAGCCACCTGTAGAATCTCTAGAGGAGGCCCTGGCGTCGGAACTGGTCCATAGTCCATACTTCCTGATGCCGTTGACCCATATCACCAGGCTCTCTCTATCTTCCTAGCGTCCACTCATCGGAAGTCCCTCTAGGTTCCTGTTGAGCTCCCTGAGCAGAAGACCGCGTTGGGCACCCTGCCCTTGTCCAGCCCCTGGCCCCGGGCATCCTGGCGTAGCTTAGGATGAGCTGCTTCTCCTCGTCGGGGACGTTCTCCTCGCGAGCAGCCTCACCTGGTTCGCGAGCTTCTTGTCGTAGTGGCAGACGTAGCCCATGTTGTTCGACGCCACCCCGGATAAAACACGATTGGACGTCATTAGCAAGGGTATAAGCGCCCTGGCCGGGATATTCGTCAGAGCGAGCGCGTTTCTCGCTCCGATTTCGAACCCGGGTCATGGGAGTTTTGTGAGGAGGAGAGGATGTCTCGCTCCCCTTGACAGTCCCACATACTGGGCCTTTGCACGGCACCGGCCTCTATACTACCAGGGCGCAAAACGAGGTCTCTGAACGCCGAATTTTAAACTTACGTAGCAGCTCTCTCAGCAAAGGATATCTCGTCGGCGCACCTGATAACGCCGTTGAGCGTCCAAACTGTCAATGGTCGGATAGGCGGTCAGGAGATGGGGATAACCCTGCCGCACGAGCACACATTGTTGGACCTGAGATGTACGTTAACAAAGCCGAACGACCCATCTCTCGACTGGATAGTCGACGCCAAGATGAGCAGCACAATTTTTGGCGACGTGCTCCATCACGGCCTTTCGTCGAAGGACAATCTCATGCTCGACGACAAAGAGCTAGCGGTAAGGGAGCTCATGCTCTACAAGAAGCTCGGCGGCAGCACGGTCGTTGACCTCACGAGCAGGGGGTTGGCGCCGGAGCCGCTCATCCTGCGCGAGATCAGCCGGAAGACGGGCCTCAACATAATCCTGGGGTGCGGATACTACGTCGCGGCCTCGCACCCTGCCGATATGAGTTCTCGGACGGTCGAGAAGCTTTCCGAAGAGATGGTAGGCGACCTGACCTTGGGCTTCGACGGCACGGGCGTCAGGTCCGGTATCATCGGTGAGATAGGGACGAGCCACCCGATCGCGGATAACGAGAAGAAGGTCCTGACGGCCGCGGCCAAGGCGCACGCCTCGACTGGAGCTGCCATCAACGTGCACACCTCCCACAAGGGTGAGCATGCCCTCCAGGCAATCAAGATCCTCGAATCGGAGGGTGTCGACCCAGCGAACGTGATAATCTCCCACATGGACGCCGAAGAAAAGCTCCCCTTCGAGTACCAGCGTGCGGTGGCCGAGACGGGCGCCTACGTGGAGCACGACTGCTTCGGGGAGGAGGAATACGTCGATGAGTTCGACTACGTCCATCCGCGCGACCTCGACAGGGTCCGCACGATAGTTCGGCTCGTCGACGAGGGCTTCATCGACAACGTGCTGATCTCTCAGGATGTCTGTTCGAAAATCTATCTCCGGGAATACGGAGGCTACGGATACGACCACATTCTGAAGACAATCGTGCCGATGTTCAAGAGGAGGGGCATGACCGACGACGAGGTCAGGCACATAATGGTAGAGAACCCCCGAAGGGCGATAGCGCGTTAGCCGCTACCGCTTCGAGAACTCTCTCAGCACATTTTCAGTGATCTTGGATACGTTGTTCTTGTACGAATTGTAGAAGAGCGACCCTGACCAGCTCACCGAGCCGGTAGAAAAGACCGCCCCACCCTTCGGATACTCGAAGTAGACCATGTCCGCCCTCACGCGGTCGTTGATGCTACCTCCCTGCTTCGAGTCGGCGCTGTCCACCTCCTCGATGGCGAGCTGATAGTCGTCGGTGAAGTCAGTCGCGCTGGCGAGCAGCAGCGCGTGAGCGGGCGTCCCGAGCGCGTGGTCGAACCGGTCGAACTCGTACCCCGCAGCCCCCGGCCCTCCGTCGAGGTTGTCAAAGTCACCGATGGTCTCGTCCTTCCCTATCCCCCTGAAGATGAACGCCGCCCGGGGGTCGAAGCTGTCCTTCAGCCTCCTGTACGCGCGGTTCGGTCCGTGCCCCTGTGAGGTGAAGCCGACGCCGAGCATCTTCTGGGGCGCTCTTCCCCTGTTCCTCCAGAGCCCTCCCATCTCTCCCGTACTGCTGTGATGATACTCCCCGGGCTGGGAGGTCCAGCTCTGCGAGCCACCCCATCTCCTGACCTCGAAGACGTGCGGCTTGCCCTCGTTGACCGACGTGACCCAGTAGAAGCCGTTGCCTCCCATGTACATCACCCTTCCTCCTTCGTCGAGGTATCTCTGGATCGAGTTCAGCATCTGCTCTGTCCAGTACTCAGGGTGCGTCCCCGTCACGACGACGCTGTATGGCTTGACGAGCCCGAACCCCTCGTGGTGGAGGTCCTCGTCGGTGATCACGTCGTACCTGAAGCCCTTCGCCTCCATCCAGTCGGTGATCCAGAGGTCGGCAGGGAACTGGTGAGGCGCGCCCTTTCCCCCAGCCTGGAACGCCTCGAGATAATCGGGCCTCATCGTGAGAATCGGCCTCAACCTCGAGACGTGGCAGACGCCGCTTCTATCAGTGTGCGAATCGTAAAGGCTCATCAGGTTCGTCTTCACGAGATACTTGTCTATCCTCGTCCGGGGGAACTTGAAACCGGACGGCATCATGAACGTCTCTTGTAGCTCCGGGTTACCCAGGACGTGGTCGTTACCGTAGGCAAGATAGCTCAAAGTCGGCACAAGAAACGCGATGCTCGAGGTCTTCTTCCCCCTCGGCGGAAGGACGAAGAACGGCACGTAGTCGATATTGCCCTTCGCCTCCATCCTCAGCGCATACACGGCGCTCCTGAATGTCTTGGGGACCTCAAACTCGATGTCGACCTTCCACCTCGCGTCGTCCAGGTCGTCCTCGTGGAAGTGAATCGCGCCGTATTCGGAGGGGGAGAGCCTGAAGTCGACGTCCCTCCCGGTCCAGTTGTAGCCCGTCACGGCCCTCTTGGGACTGTTGACCGCCTTCCCATGGGACTGGAACTCCGACTGGTCAATAACGTCGTCGGTGCTAACGCTCTTGGAGAAGTCCCAGTCCGCGGCGACCTCGAATCCCGGCGAGTTGGCAGGCCCGCTGTTCCGCAGCGACTCGACCTGCTCCCTTTCTAGGGCTCGAGCGAAGACTCGGGGTCTGTCAATCTTTCCATTGAAACGACCTACGATCTTGTCCTCCTCGCAATACGCGCCGATGATGACCGGAGCTGCGAAACCCGGTGATGCGGCAACCCCGACCTTTCTCGTAGCGACCACTCCTTTCTCTCCGGGCCACTCCTTGACCGGTTGCTCCCAGAGGGTGACCCTGCCGTTGGTCGGGTCGTAGCTGCAAGCAACGAAGTACCAGGCCGAGGCACGCAGGGGCCTCCCAGCTGCCGCCCAGGTGACCTTCCCGTTCGACCTGACCCCGGCCGTCAGGCGCCCTCCCTTGTCAACGAACATCCCGAAACCGTCCTTCCCTCCCCAGAGCGACACCACGGCCTGCAGTCCCTTCGCTGGGAGGGTGGGCATTATCCACGCCTGCAGCGTGATGCCCTTGGCGCCGTTCAGTCCGTCGCATTCCTGGACCTCGACGTAGGAACCCTGCGGGTAGCTTTCCTTCTTCCCGCGATATCGCCCCGTCACCGCCGTCTTGACGGGTTCGACCTTGATTCCCGGCCCTATCTTGTTGGGGTCGGCGTGGATGAACCTGACGATGTCCGCGTTGTACGCGCTGAAATCGCAGCTCACCATGAAGCTAATCTTCTCGCCGGGTCGGACGCTCAACCTGTCGCAGTATCCAATAATCGGCATCGGGTTGTTTCCCGAAACGGACATCGGTCGACCGATTCCCCCACAGGCCTAATATGCCTTCAGATTTGCTCGATGGCTTCCTTTAGGATTGACCTGTGGCAGTGGCTCTGGTCTTTCTCCGTGCAGAGGAGCGTTATGGTTCCCTTCTTGGATTCCTTGGAGAGCTGCCTCAGGAGTGGATCCTTCCCCTCCAGGCTCTTCTTGTACTCCTTCACGAACTCGCTCCACGTGATTCTGCCTGCTTTCCACTTTCTGATCGTCTCCCTGGGGGTCCCCAGTTCCTTCATCCAGACGTCCACCTTGTCCTTGGCGACTCCCCGCGGCCATAGCGTCATCACGAGGATCCTCCTTCCATCCGACGGGCCTGGAGGGTCGTAGACGGTCTTGGTGATCGAGATCAACAAGTTCTGGAGCGATAGCCCGATATTTACGAGCTTCCGTGTGGGTTTCGAGCCCTTAGAACGCCGTCCAGCCCGCGTCGGCGACAACACAGGAGCCGTTGAGGAAACTCGAGTCACTGGACACCAGGAACAGCGCTAGCCTGGCGATCTCCATCGGGTCGGCTGCCCTCGGCAGCGTCGCCATCGTCTTGTTCAGGTTCTCCATCCCGAGGGCGTTGGGCGCCGAACTGCCGACGCCGATTCCGGTCTGGACCGCTCCAAGGACCATTGCGTTGCACCTGATGCCCTTCGCGCCGTACGATGTTGCTATACTCTTGGTCAAGCCCATCAACCCATGCTTCGAGATTGTATAGGCCGCGCCAGCCCTCGCCCCGAACTTCCCTGCGACGGAATCCGTGTTCAGGATTACACCTCCACCATTCTTTATCATGTCCGGGATCACCTTCCTACTCGCTCTGAAGGGCGCGTAGAGGTTGATCGCCATGACCCGCTCCAACAGGTCATCCAAGGTGTCTGCGACCGGCACAGCGCCGTCCATTATTCCAGCGTTGTTGCACAGTATGTCAATCCTGCCAAGAGAATTCAGGGTGCCCTCTATCATCCTGTCTACCTCAGTACCGTTCGAGAGGTCAACCACCAAACCCGACGACCGTCCACCCGCGGACCGGATCTCGGCAACGACCTGCTCAACTCTCGCTGGGACTACATCCACCGCGACCACGGTACACCCTTTCTCCGCGAGGAGACGAGCAATCGCCCTACCGATTCCCGACCCAGCACCGGTCACGACCGCCACCTTCCCTCGAATTGCTTCGTTGACCTTCTCCTGAATATTCGACATGCCTTTATCAGCAGAAGATTCGGCGCCTCTTCTTTATTTAAGGCACCTAGACGATTCTCAAATTTGGTTTACGACGAGCGGAGCCACGCTTGGATGGGTTCTTCTTGGACTTATCCTTCATTATCTTCAGACTCGCTCTTACCAGCTTCTTCACCTAAGGTATGGCACATCTCTGCCAGAGGGATGTGCACGGCCACTTTCGTTGTGGTGTAGCCGGTCAGTTCTTTCTGGCGATTTTGTATTGTCGGAGGACGCAGAAGGATACGGATGTACGACTTTTGGAGACCGAACCAGACGAACATCCCGTTGTAGTCGTAGCCCGGATAATAATATCCAGGCAACTGAAAGTAACTGGTTGTCTCAGCGGCATCTGGAGTCACTTCCTTCATCGCAGCTCTAATCTCCTCAAGCTTTCCCTGGAGGAGTTGGGGCTCGATTACGCGGTTGTCACAACCGACCCGCAATTTTACGAGGGGCTGGCCAAGAACAAGACGCTCATAGTGCTGGAGCAGGAGACCAGACCTATCGAGGCGCTCAGGCAAGCAGGGATAGAGACAGCCGGCATGCTGATAGTATCACGTCAGAGTGACCCGGACAACATGCTGGTAAAGCTGAGCGCGCGGAAGTTGCGCCCGAACATGAGGATCGTTGGCGTGGTCCATGATTCTGAACTAATCGACGCAATGAAGAGTTCGGGAGCTGACATGGTGAATCCCTTCTCCGTTACCAATAGGTCATCTACTCGCGCTCGCGGCGGCGCCCAGCAGAGGCTTGCCGCGGCTCCCTCCTGAGCCGATAGTGAAGACGGACGCGACTGGCTTCACTTATGGCACACGGTGCCTAATCTTGCCGTCCTTCATGTGAAACGCAGCTATCGTCTCGTCGGTACCATGGCCCTGTGTGTCGGGCGCCAAAGTGAAGATGACGACTCCGGCAATGAGCCCCCCCATGATGGTCCATTTTCCAAGATAGTTCTGATCCATCAGCCGCTTGAACACTGCCTTGCGCTTTGTGACCCAGTTCACGATGATCGCTACCTTCTCAGGCCATCAACTAGCGGGCAAATCGGGCCATGGCATATTCCCGAAACTATCATCCAAGGGACTGCTGAGCCAGGTTGTCGCTTGTCTGCTCATCTCTCCGAATGGCTTGCAGCCTCGCAAGTAGTCGCTTAACGAGGTTCTCCATTGTCAGGCCTGAGGCGAACACTTGCGCGTTCTTTCCCAGCCGGTTTCTCCTCCCCTCGTCCTCTAAGAGCTCCGCCACGGCCTCTACCGCCCCCTCGACGTCGTCCGGGCCGTTGACGACAACACCTGTGGCACCGTTTCGGACAATCCACGACTGCCCGCCCACTCCGGAAGTTATGACCGGCACGCCGCAGCTCATGAATTCCAATTGCACTAGTCCGAGTGCTTCAAGCTTGCTCATCGTCAGGTTGAGGTGTGACGCTCTGATGAGCGAAGCCTTGTCTTCTTCTGACACTTCCCCGATAATGGACACGTTGGGCATCTTCTTCGCTTCGGACAGAATTCCCCTCGCATAGCTCCCTTCTAGTCTTCCTGCAATGGCGAACCTCACATCAGTCCTTTGTCGAAGGACTTTTGCGACCTCCAGAATCGCCAGGACATTCTTTCTCTCCTCGATGGTACCGAGGACGCTCACGAGCTTCGCGCCTCTGGGGAGTTGGTGCGAATCTCTGAACCGTTCCAGCTCGCCATTGCTTCGTTGAGGAGGCACATCGATGCCACCAGGAAAAAGCAGGCACCGGTCACGATTTGCGCCCAGCTCCACCATTGCTCTTTCGGCGAATGGCGTCGTGACGAGCAGAAGGTCAGCTTCCTGGATGATTCGCTTCAGGCTGTACTCGTTCCATGTACGTCTGAAAGCTCGCTCACGAGAGGAGTACCTTCCACTCGCGGGAGGCTGGAAGTGGCTCATGTGACAGAATATTAGTCTGCGCTCTCTTGACTCGTTGACGCCCAAACTCCTCTTCCAGGCGACAAACTGAGCGACCAGGTCGGGTCCGTTCCACAGGGTCGAGTGGGTTATCAGAGCGCGCAGGTCCAGCTCTTCGACGATTCGGTCCATCGTCGAAGTGAAGTTGTTGAAATCAATCCTACGGGGCGGCCACTCGACTCTATGGCTGTCGACCCTTATGACTTTCACTCCAAGTGCATCGTCCTCGTAGCTCACGAACCCACCGTTTCTTCTGACCTCCTTTGAAGTGATGACCGGACGGGAGTCGTGAAACCTGCTCGTTATCAGGTATGTCCGGTGGCCCTGCCTGTTCAGTTCGGCGGTCATCCTCTGGGCTACCAACTCCTGCCCTTTGCTGCGGCTGGTCTGGTACATTATCACGCCTACGTTCATCGGGACATCCCCTCCGTCGGTACTTCCGGAGGATAGGCGAAGTCGAGGTTCTGCTCGAGCAGACGATCTAGCAGTGCCGCAAGTTGTCCGTACTCGACGAGACAGCGGCAACGGAGCGCTTTTGTACGCTGTCCGTGGCTGACGCCCACAGGGAATTCGGCAAGGTCGAATGCGTCGTTGTCGTGGACCGAATCTCCCAGGTACATCACGGCACCCTCGACGTTGAGCATCTTCTTCAAGGAGACCAACGCCGCTCCCTTGTCGGTATTCGCACAGAACGCGTCGACGAACGTCTCGTCTTCTTCGTGCCTCACATGAAGGCCATTGTCCTTAAGCGCGGAGACGAGAGAAGCTACCTCCCGCCGTGAGACCCTTGGCGCTCCCGTCCAGTCGATTGAGAGGCCCAAGACTCTGCCGTCTGACGCTATCTTCTTCTCAAGGACTGCCCCACTTGGAACGAGATTCTCCACCATTCCGAATGGCACACTCGCTTCCGGAGCACAGTCCATGATGTGCCTCCTCCCGTCCGCGAGTGAGATCTCCATCCCCATCGCGCACGCCCAGCCGCTGGCGAAGGTCGTACGTGACCTGATGAAAGCCAAGTCCTTCGAGGTGATTACTGCTACGGGTACTCGCGAGGAGAGCCGTACCAGTCGCGAGCGCAGAGCCTCCGGGACACTTGATTCTCGTCGAGGAACGCCCATCGGAGCTATGGTGCCGTCGTAGTCGGTGAAGAGGGCAGCGACCTTCAATGGACGGCCTCCACGTTCTTCTCCTCAAGCTCCTGGTTCAGCATTATGAGTTTGGTGAGGATGTCCGACTTGATGAGAGCGTGGTCCTTCTCCTTGGCATTTAGGACGACCTTGACTATGTAGTACTGCTTGTCGCTCTGCTCGTTGATAAAACAGTTGACCACTGGGTATTCCGAGACTACATCTTTGACCCGGGCGAGGACCAGACGGGGGTCGAATCGGTTTGGGAATTCATACCTGACGTTGAAGATGTAGTCCCTGCTCGTGTACGTAACCACCGCCGCATCGGTCGCGATGATGGTGTTGGGTATCTTCATGGTCTGGCCCTCCTCTGTGAGGATCGTCGTGAAGAAGAGCCCGATCTCGATGACCTCGGCCATGTAACCTGCATAGATCTGGTCGGGTGAGAAGTATTTGTAGCCGGGATTGAACGCCCACTGAAACGGAATGTGCCAGGTCATGATTCTGACCTGGTTCCCTGGCCGGATCTCCCCCGAGACCAATATGAGTATCCCTGCGAAGAAACTGCCCAGCGTGGGTTGAAGAGCAAGGCCGAGAACGAGCCCGCTGAACGCTGCTGACGCGAGCAGAGCGGTGGGCGAGAACGAGGCGTAAGAAAGCGCGGCTACCCCTGAGATTATGTACCCTGCGATTGTCACGGCATTACCGACCAGGAGCGCCCGGCTGTCGACGCCGCCATGGAGGCCATGAGAGACCGCGGAGGCTATCTCCCTTGTAATGAAGACGCCGCCAATCAAGATTAGCGACGCGTAAGCGTACTTGAAGAATAGGCCGTACGAGGTGAACGCTAGGTTGAGATATAGCAGGACCGCGGCAGCGCTGACAATAATGGCACCGATGAGCAGAAGCTTCCTTGCTCGAAGTCGCGCCATAACGGTTCGAACAGTTTAGTAATTAGATATATTTAATAGTTTGGATATATCTAATCAATCCAGCAGGGATTGATGTGGCCGACCCCGAACCGGAAAAGTATATCACCAGAGAGACTCGCCTCGGTCGAGCTAATCACAGGTTGAAGCTCGTAACCATCGTTAGCGACAAAGAGGTCGCCAAGCTCCTTTCGGACCCGATGCGCAGAGCTATCTTGAACATCCTTCGAGAGAAGCCGATGAGCGAGACCCAGCTGGCCAAGCGTCTCGGCCTGACCGATGCTACCGTCAACTATCACCTCGCTATACTCCGAAAGGCAAAACTGCTCACAATGGCAAGAAAAGAGATAGAGGGACACGGAATCGTGCAGAAGTTCTACCTCCCATCGTCTTACATCTACCTTGCCGATGTGGAGAGCCTTCCCAGGGGCGTGGCGCGCTACTACTTCCCCATAAACATCGAACGAGTCCGCGGAGCCATAAGCTCATTCGAATCCTCGGGAAGGAAGTTGGGAGACGTCACTGCTTCAAGCTTGGATGTGATGGGCGAGCAGCTCGCGAAGATACTGGTGGGCGTTGCCCGCGAATACGTCGACCAGGACGTGGACCCAGGCTCCGGGGAAGCCAAGGTCAATGCGATATACTCAAAGGCTTTTGCGATACTCTTCCCATCCTGACACATTCTCCTGATCCTATGCCCATCCGACCTTTTTGTCAGTTATGTGCTTCCTAACTTCCAGTTTATGCAACCGAGCTCGTGGCCGGATCTGGGTTCGTTCTAGGTGCAAGGCACGTTTAGTGGCAAAACCTCCCGGCCATTTCGCGTGGTACATGTACTTCTCACCTCAGAATCGAGTCAACGGTTGCAGCAATCTCCTTGACCGTTGCGTACGACCAGATGGTACCTAAGGGCCCCGACAGGAACGCTCACCAGGAAGATGTAGCGCCAATCAAATAGCGCGAGGACTCCGCTGAGCACGAGTCAGATCACAGAACCAGCAATGACCGCGGTCATGTCTATTCCGAGCGCCTTCATCACTCATTTTCCGGGAGTATATCGGTCAGTATTGCGGCGCCGTTGGAGAACAGGGAGGCACCTGCGCATCCTGAATGACCCTGAAGCCGGTGAGCTCCGACGCTCCCGGGTCACCGCTAATCGACGTGGCGGCGCGCAACAACGAACCCATTGCAAAGATGACAAAGCCCGGGTTGAACAATCCGACCCTCCCGAACATGTCCGAGATGCGACCGAACGACACGAGGAGAACGGAAGTCACAAGGCTGTATCCAAAGACAATTCACAGAAGATACTGGAAGGAGGTGAGCGGATCAATCGACAAGCCTCGGAATATTGCAGGAAGTGAGATGAGTACTATGGTACCGTCGATACCCGCCATCAGCGTTCCGACAGTGGTGTTCGATAGCGCGACCCACTCGTATTCGACCATTGGTGCCGGGATCTCTGGCTGCAGGCGGATTCCGTCGCTGTTAAACGGCCGATGCGATTCCCACGACTGAGAACGCCGAGGTCTGTGAGGCGCAATGCGGGTGTGCAGACCACCTTCGGCAATATTCGTGGTAGCCGGTGCTCAGAGATGGAGAATAGGTTAATTGGCTCCGATCAGGCGGTGAGGACCCAATTGGCCTCGACTGCGACCCTAGGTCTGGGAAAGGGAAGGATCGAAGCCCTCACCGACGGTATATTCGCGACCGTCATGACGGTTCTGGTGCTGAGCCTCAGCATTCCGACCATCCTCGGCGGCGCCAACTCGGCCATTACTTCATACGTGCTCGGGCTCGGCCCGACGGCTATCAGCTACGTGCTGAGCTTCCTGACGCTGGGCGTGTTCTGGGTCAGGCATCACAACATCTTCCACTTCATCTCGCGCGTCAATAATACGTTCCTGTGGCTGAACATGTTCTTCCTCCTGACGGTTGGGTTTGTCCCTTTCTCTACAGAATTGATAGGCAGATTCCCGAACACCGAAATATCAACGATAATCTACGGCTCAAACCTCATCGCCTCGGGGCTCTGCTTGCAGGCGATCTGGCTGTATTCGATGAACAGGAAACTCTTGATCGCCGACGGGCTGGATGAACGGGTGATGAGTCGGATCAACAAGAGGTTGACGGGCGGCCCTGTCCTGTATGGCGGTGCCATCTTGGCATCGCTGATCGTCCCTGATGGCAGTGAGCTAGCTCTCGGCATCTACGTAGCCGCGCTGGTCTACTACATCTTCGCCAGCAGTCGTTGGGGGAGGCGTCTGAGCCGCGGGGCGGTGCGGACTGTGACCCATCCTCCCCAGTCCACTCAGTAGCTTCCATAAAGTATCCCTCGACCGCGCGAAGCACTGCTGCCGACGTGAGTTGCTTCTCACGAAGACGGGGTCAGATGGCGTCCCCTTCTCACACGGAAAATGAGCACGGCTGACAAACCCAAGAGGGCGATGACCCCCAACGCTCCGAAGAACTCGGTGGCAGGCAGTCCGCCTCCGTTCGTGGACGAGAGGCTCCCGCTCGACGATAGGTTCACCAGGAGGCTGCTCTCGCTCCCGGATTCGGCGGTCCCCGAGTAGCTCAAGCTACCCCCGGAACTGCTCTCGACGGTTATCGTAAAGGGCGAACCCGTCCCCGCGGAGGACTTTCCGAAGACCAGGATCTGATACGTCCCGATCGCGGGGGTCGATATCGTCACGGTCTCGGGCTCGGAGTCGGGACCTGTGAGATTGGCTCCGACCTGGTTCACCGGCGTCCCGTTTGCTTCGTACCCCGCCTCATGTCCGCTGGGTGTCACGATGAGGATGTTCACGGGGGAATGAGCGGCGAAAACCAGAGTGAGGTGCGGGATGACTGGGAGGGAGGACTGGGTAGACGTTCCCTCCGCAGCGGTCACCCCTTCAGACAGACTCGTCGATACCGTGGAGCCTTTCTGCGTGCTCGAGCTCTCGCCTGCACTAACCGTCTCTGAGAGGTTCGTCGATACTGTCGAGGCCTGCTGAGTGGTAGTGCTCTCACCGGCGCTCACTGTCTCAGAAATCGTGGTTTGCAAGGTGCTAGCCTCCCGGCTCGAGGCGCTCTCAGTAGCGGTCACCGTGTCGGACAGTGTGGTCTGGACCTGTGAGTGGACTGTGGAGTTCTGGCTCTCCGACACCGTGATGGTCTCCGGAATCGTCATTCCGACGAAGCACGGAGGGCACTTGACAACGGAACTGCTCGTCGAGCTTGATGATGAGGATGATGAGGATGATGAGGATGATGAGGATGATGAGGATGATGAGG
>CAZAMW010000009.1:0-9079 GCA_964486265.1 uncultured Nitrosopumilales archaeon
TGGACGTATGCATCTTGGGACTCCCGAGCAGGGGATGCCTCAGGGCGGCGTGGACACGCTTCAGGCTCGAGAGACGCGCGACGAGGGTCGAGGCCTTTTCTATCGCATCTATCCCCTTCTCCGGGACCGAGCCGTGGGCAGCTCTCCCTCTTACCGTCACCTCGACCCAGTCGTACCCCTTGTGCGCGATTGCCACGTCCATCCCTGTAGGCTCTCCGACTATGGCCGCGTCCGTCCTGTACTCCTTGACGAGAGCCCTGGTGCCGAGGGAAAGATATTCTTCGTCGACCACGCCGGCAAAGACGAGGTCGCCCCTGAGTCTGGACCCCGAGTAAACTATGGACCCGATGGCAGTCAGCATGGATGCGATGGACCCCTTCATGTCACAGGCACCCCTTCCGTGCAGCAGTCCTCGACCGTCGACGCGGCCTCCGAACGGGTCCTTGGTCCCACTGACGCCCACCGTGTCTATGTGCCCGTTGAGCATGAGCGCCGGGCCGTTGCCGGTCCCGCGTAGCACTCCCACCACGTTCGCCCTCCTTCCCTTGACGCGCTGGAGCCGCGTTTCGAGGCCGTACGAGTCGAGCGTTGCCCTGATGAACTCCGCAATCTCCGCCTCTCCGTCACCACGACCGTCGAACGGGTTCACGCTGTCGATCTTGACCAGGCTCTTGAGCAGGGACACCGTATCGTTGCGTCTCGACTTCATGTCTTCGCTGGAGTCCGAACACAGCGGGAATAGATAAGATTCATCCCTGGCCCGTCGGCGTTATCAGTCGCGGAGGCCGAACTGGTACAGGATCAGGCCCCCGCGGTTTGTGACC
Organism: uncultured Nitrosopumilales archaeon; assembly: GCA_964486265.1. Classification (GTDB taxonomy): domain Archaea; phylum Thermoproteota; class Nitrososphaeria; order Nitrososphaerales; family Gagatemarchaeaceae; genus Gagatemarchaeum. The sequence continues at coordinate 825 of CAZAMW010000009.1, forward strand.
TTCCCTCCCGTCTCAGCCGGCATCACAAAGACGTCATCCTTGGCGACCTTGGTCGCGCTGCCGTCGACCTCTATCTCGCCCTCGCCGTTTGCCACGAAGTACTGCAGGTCCGCCCTCGAGGCCGATGGAGAGAATTCATCTTCCACGCACACCACGTCGTGGAAGAGCGCGACGCCGTCGGGAGAGAGCCGCCTTGCGACGTTCCTGTCTCGCTTCCTGTCGACCAGCTCGGCGAGCATGTCTCCCAGCTGTCGGCCTCCCAGACCCCTCAGGTCGGGGGCTAACTTCTTGGGGAAATCGAGCTCCGGGTACGTCGTGATATCCTGTACGAAATCCCAGGGACCGGTCCTGCGCGAGCCGCTCACGAACAGGAACGACCTCTCCCTAGCCTCGTCGTTCCTGAATGCGTGCACCCTCCCGTGCTTGATGTACAAGATGTCGGACTGTGTGCACCGGGCAGCCTTCCTGCCCACAAGATGCATTCCGTCGATCGGGTCGGGAAGGAAGTGGTGCTCGTCCAGATACCTGTGGGAGTGGTGTACTCCTCTGACCTGCGGCCCGAAGGTCACCTTGTAGACTCCGATGGACTCCCCGGCCACGAGCCTCGAGATCTCGAGGTTCACCTTGGCATAGTTCGTAGGATTTTGCTCCTCTCTCCAGTCCTGGACGAGCATCCCGTTGCCGTTGGTCGCTCTTTCGACGACCCTGAGGAAGTTGTCGTGAATCTCGGCGACCTCCCCGTCCCCTTCCCGCGCGGATGCCAGTGCATCATCCACGAGGACGAGCGACTCGTGGTATCGCCCCAGGGCGGGGAAGACCCTGTGGTCCCGGTGAAGAGGCTGATACCTGGCGTCGTTCAGGAGACGAAGGCCCTTTCCCGCGAGCCCGAGGCCGGCCGTCTGCCCGCGAGCTGGACGCGATGCCAGAATCTTCTCGATTCTTCTCTTTGTCGGCCCGTATATGTCGAGGCTCCTGAGAGCGTAGACGTAGAGCCTCGCGCGGGTTATGAGTCCCCTGACCTCGTCTTCGAGCCTGTGTGCCGCAAAGCCGTCGGCCGCGGCCACGGCTTCCCGATACAGGGAGCTCTCTCTCATCACGAGTCTTTCCCCGGCCCGTTATTTCAAGCTCTTCGGATTCGCCTGGAGGTGACAGCGAAGGACGGCGGTGAATCAAGCATGACGCGTACTGCCTCACCGAGGAAGGCCGTTCTGCGACGATGGCCACGACGACTCCGTAAGTAGGTCGACCTCAGGCCCTCATGAAGAAATTGTCGCCGCTGGAAAGTGGCTGCGTGCCCTGCTTGTGGGTCGTCCCGCATCGCCTAAGGTGCCTTGCGTAGTTCTTGGCGCTGATCAGCTTGTGGCACTTTGGGCATATTGGCATAGTTTGTGACGGGTCGTTTCGGCTATTACGTCTTTCTAGGCCAGCGCATCGCGTCTCTGCCGGAGGACACCGCTGAATGGCTCGGCAAGCGCCGTACTGAGCGAGAAGGCCGGTACAGGAACAAAGTAGCAGAATTTTCTTTCGCGCAAAGAAAGTCTACCCTCATGGAGTTCACTGCGTCTCCGAATGCGTGCGTCTGAAGCCACTCCAGCGCGGGTGTATTGGGAAACTGCAAAAATACGAGCGCGCACCGGCTTCAAGCGAATTGCCGCCGAAGCTCGAGGTCAGCGAAGAGACGCGCGCCGGACTCAACCGGTACGCCTCAGTGATGAAACAAAGACTGGGAAGACGGGTCACCTTCGACGAGGTGATCCGGGAGCTCCTGGAGGCGGCTCGGGAATCTTCGCAGACTGTGAATGTGGAGAGACGCAGGGGGTGGCGCAAGGGTAAACGGAAGGGATGATTCGGCGTCTTCGGGACCTGGATGCTGAGGTACGCTGCGTCCTCCCGCTCAAGGTGATGTGGTAGTCGTGCACGAAACGAACGGCCCTTCGAGCAGGACTAAGTCACTGCCGCTAACGGTGACGTTCCCGGCTCTGATTCCCTGGCTGTGGAGCGGTGAACCCGGGAGCTCGGCGCTGAAGATGACCCGTTTGTCTATAAGCCCGTCCAAGTGATTCGGCCGGCGGCTAAAGCGCCTTTTCGGGGTCACCGAGTACTTTCTGCATGGTAGCAGGAGGTTCATAGCCGCTATCTTCGTAACTGTCGATTTACATGGGTGCAAACTGAGTCATGCAGATTAAGGTTGCGACGCTGGTATTGAGGAACGGGCTTGATCGAACACGTTTTTGTTCTCATGCTGGAGAACAGGAGTTTCGACCACCTTCTGGGATTCTTTCGGATAGAGGGAATCGACCCGTCAGGAAGGCCGACGGACTCACTGGTAGCGAGAGCAACTTTTCGCCGACCGGCGGGACCGTAACAGTCTCACAGCCGGCCGATTACGTTTCGGACTACGGTCCGGGGCCACGAGTTCAGGGACGTGGAGGAGCAACTCTGTGGAAGGGGTGGCGCATACTCCATCCCCTCTCCGTCTCCGGGCAAGGTCGACCCGAACATAGACAACAGCGGATACATCACGAACTTCAGCCTGCGCAAAAAGAAGAATCCGGAGGCCATCATGAAGAGTTTCGCTCCCTCGCAGCTCCCGGTCCTCACCACCCTGCGAGGGAGTTCGCCCTCTGTGACCGCTGGTTCTCGTCGCTCCCGGGCCCCGCGTGGTCCTGCTGCGGGACATCCAGAACTCGCCGGAAAGCGAAAGGGACAGGAAGGTTGAGAGGTTCCTGGGCCACAAGAATCATCACGCGATAAGGTACATGCAGCGCGTCAGGGAAAGGGTGACCGACCGCGCTAGAACGGCGGGCGCCTAGGGTGACCCGTGCGTCTGACTAGGGGTTCGCGGCCGCTATCTCAGAGAGCTTGTCCGAGGTGAGCCTGTAGATGCACCATTCGTCGAGACGCGCGCCTCCCAGACTTTCGTAGAACTCCATTGCGCTGCGATTCCACGTCAGCACGGCCCACTCCATCCTTCCGCAGTCGTGAGCCATGGCCTCCCTCACGCAGCGCATGAAGAGGGCCCGCCCGACGCCCTTGCGCCTGTACGCTTCGAGGACGAAGATGTCTTCGAGGTACAAGGTCGGTCGGCCGAGGAACGTGGAGTACGTGTAGAAGTAGACAGCGTACCCGACGTGCTTCCCCTGGTGGAGCGCGACGAAGAGGCTCGCCTTCTTCTTGAGGAAGACGTCGCGGACGATCCTTCTCTTGGCCTCCAGCCCGGGAGGCTCCAGGCTCTCGTAGGCGGCGAGGGAGTTTATCAGCCCGAGGAAGCTCTTCGAGTCCTTCCTGGTGCCTCTCCTTATCACGATGGCTCTTGGTGGGGAGGACAAATTGTTGTGGACGCTCTACGAGTCGACTACGGGAGATAAAGAAGCTTTGAGGCATTGCGCTTCGTCTCCACAGACACCGAGACAACAAGGATTGGTCGAAGTCATCCGAACGCGTGGCCGCCTTGCGCTTCAGGTCGCGGATAAGGGTCATAGGCGTCAATCCATATGTGTTGGTCGATATCGAAGGGGTCTCCAAGCTTAGGCGGGGTGGCGCAGACCGATGCCGGTGACTTTCCAGGTCAACGGGAGGCGGGGCGAGGCATGGCGTGTCAGTCTCATGCCCATTGGTGACGGAACGTTCCGACTGTATCTGAATGGCGTCATCCGAAGACTACCGGCGTCGATGTTGACGATATTATAACTCTGGACGTATAGTTCGATGCCGAATACAGGAACGGCCCATTACATCCGATGCCGACCTAGTTCGGTCAAGAGCTGGACCGGAATCCGCGCGCCAAACGCGGGTGGGAACGACTCACTCCGAGCAGGCAGAAGGAGATTCTGTGCTATTTCTCCGGGCTGAAGTCGCCGGAGGCTAGACAACGCAACTTGGGAAGAGCTCTAGATGTTCTCTCGGGTGAGCATGGACGTTTCATGGGTAGGCTGTGGGAAGATGGGCGCTGAACCCTATCACAACGAGTTGGGGTTCGTCGAGAATGGTCCGGATGGACAAGGGAGTGGGCCGCCGGAATGCCGACCTCTATCCAGCGCACCCACAGTGGTCCGGACAGAGCCCGCAAGACTCGCATCCCATGTCCATTGGACACCTGTCACCGCATCCCCTGCACCTGAAGGTCTGGACCGGAGCCATCATGGTCCTCAGTCCCCGCTGGTCTGGCACCGCTTGGGCGGCAGCCAGTGTGTAATGCCTATCGGATCGACGTACGACTCGTAGTCCTCGGGTGATACCTCGAGCTCCTTCTCGTTGATTTCCTCTTCCTCGCATTTCTTGTCCTGTCCTGTCAAGCTGATTTCGTTAGAATATGCAGGACGCCGCGAAAAACACCCATCGTTCAGAGGCTGGTTTCACGGGAGAGGAAACTGAAGCTGTTGGGCGCCTAGAAGGGCATCCCGCGAGCTTTCCCGCTTCCTCGGCTCCACGTACTCCAGTCCGAGTATCCTGAACGCGTCCGATTCTTCGGGAACGGGCAGGTGGACGAGCTCGCACTGCTAATGGTCGTGGCCCAGCCCGAGCGGGACCGCTGCGCCCCTGGAGTCGAAATGCTGGAATATCCTCCATTCGAATAACCTGATCCTCTTCGGGTGGGCGTACGAAACGAGGTGCAGGGTGAAGCCTGCGTCCCCGGTCCTGCAGGCGAAGATGGGGCCCCATTCCGCTGGTCGCGTCACCGCGAATAGGTCCATCGTCTCCATCTCGAACCTGAACCTGTACAGCTTCTGCGAGAAGGTTGGAATCGGTTCCGCGCTCGCGCACGAAGAGTCCCTCGACGAAGGTTGGCTCATACTTTGGGACGGCGACCGGTTCGATATCATGCGGGAAGGGCTTCTCGGGCCCGATTCCACCGGTGACCTCTACGCGCTGCGTGCTATCTTTGATCATGCCAATCAGTTCGGCGGCGAGAGCCCTGCCCGTGAAGAGGTCCACATATGTGAGAAGTTTACAGTTAATATGCGCCGACAAGTGAAAGGGTGCAATTATTTGATGTATATTCCAAAGTATCTGGATGATTTGACAGAAGGCCTGATTCGCTCTCACGAAGATACATCCACCGCTTCGTCTGGCTACTCTTCTGCAAACCTTCGGGATGGAGCACAGGCCTGAAACAACGGAGAAAGAAAACTACAGCTCCTTACGAGCCTTCAGCCAACTTCTGGACAAGCTCTCTGGAGAGCGAACACATCTGCTCGATCGACAGAGCGGACACGCACTTGTCCAGGTCGGAAAAGCTCTTCACAGCCGTCTGGAGTTCGAATCGATCTGCCCCCGTTATAACAATCCAGGAGTTCTCCGGGTTCGGAGTCCGCCCATACATGTTTGCGAGGGCGATGAACCTGCTCTTCACTGCGCGCGAGTAGGTTTCATTCTCCAAGAGCGCCAGGAGTCCGACACCCGCCTGGCTTGACTCGCAGAGGTACTTGAGAGCGGCAAGGACGGCGAGGGGTTTCTCTCCCCTGAGGCCGAAACGTGCCTGTGAGGACAGCATCTCGATGAAGCGTCTGACATTGACTTCTGCTGCAACGGAATCCATTCTGGAATTGTCCGGACCTGCACCCTGGAGCCGTATCGTCGTGTTGCACCTGGGACAGACGAGCTGGGTAGAGTAGGCTTTCATGCGTGAGCCGCAGGAGGGGCAGAAGTTCAAGAGCGTGAATCATGATCTCATGTGGTTCATAAATGAATTTCTAAGCGCGCGAGATTTGGAGCCTCTCACAGAGAGCCAATTTTGAGCCTGATGCATAGACAGTGCATGCAGACGCCACAATGACCACGAGCGGCACGAGAATCATCGCGATGGTGATGCGTATCGCTCGGTCGTGTACCATACATTGGTTCAGTTCCTTCGTCGCAGGACACCTCGATGCAGTAAGCAGACTCTTCGGCAGCAGATTCACGTATCATTAGTAGTTTTGTCCGAACCCGGTCCCGTGGCTTCACAACCGATGGAGGGAGGAGGCAGATGTTCGCGACACATGAACTCGCGGTCACAGGTCGAAGTGCAGTATGTCCGTCTGTTCGGAGCGTTCAGGGCACCGCTTCTGAGCTTCTTTGCAACACTACTGTCGCTGCTGGCGGCCCCAAACCCGGTCGCAGCGTTCCCACAGAGCGGCGGCTACACACCGCTTGTCTCTCTCTTCCTTGATGGAATAAAGAACGGCATCCTACCACCGAGCTGGCATTTGATCGTAGTCAGTTCGAGTGAGCCGCTCGAGGTCTACGCTGCGGCGTCCGTAGTGCTCGCCCTGCTCATCTCATCGCCTGTGATCTCATATCAGGTGATGAATTTCATCGTGTCAGTTCGGGGGACACGGCGGGCGGTGTATCTGCTGACGGCCGCAGCCTCCACGCTTCTTGCTTCCGGGACACTTCGGATATCTGTTCTTAAGGCACACCTTGCCCCCGTTGGCTCAATCTGTGTCATTCGGCATGTATCCTCCAGAGATTGATGCCGCTGATTTCTACTTCTTCGCCCTCGACACCATCGCGGCCGCCGCTGTTGTGTTCACACTCCCCGCGTACATTTACGCGCTCGTGAGATTTCGCAGGCAGATGATACGCTGATGGGATTCATTGGGTTCTGTCAAGATGGCTGCTCATCCTTCTCTATCGAATGTCTGTCCATGCGGATTCATTTGTGTTTGCTGAATCTTCTGGGTCTTGACCCGATTGTCATAAGGACGATTCCGAAGACGAGGAGAAGAGGTCCCGGGAGGATGCTCCAATAGATCCCGCCTCCACCTCCGCTCTCGGTCAGTCCCAGCCCTGTGATGAATTCGCCGAACATGGAGATCAACGCCCCGGCGACGACCGTGATGTTCAGCTCATGTCCTGAGTTTGAGACCGGGTTTAGAAGTATTCTGAATTTGCCGTTACCTGGCTTCCGGTCTGATAGTCGACGGCGTATCCGGCTTTTGAAAGTGCCTTCATGGCATCCTTCCAGACGCCACCGGAAGCTTAGGCACGAACTTCGACTAAATCCTCATGTATCGAAAGCGGCATCGGCTCATCATGCTTCTTCAGGCTGGCGAGATAACCGTCGATGGCGTCCTTGATGCTGGTTAATGCCTCCTTTCGTGTCTTTCCTTCTGAGATACACCCAGGCAATGATGGAGCCCTGGCGACGAAGACGCCGTCCTCGTCCTGCTCGATGGTCACCCTGTACTTCATCTGTCTGTGATTTTCTCGATTGGTAGATTGAAATCCTTTGGTGGTTGTGCCATGTATAGAGTCCGTTGCGCCTCCGCCGGGAGCACAATCTCAAACATCAGTTACGGAATGGCTCGCTTAATCTAGTCAGACCTCGACTTCTACCTGGTCGCCTTGTCCTTCTTTGTTGTTGGAGGTGCGGGGTGAATCTTTGCCTGACACTCCTCCACCGAGACGATTTCCACGTCGTCCCCCTCGAAGAGCCATCCCGTCTCTTTGTAGTAGTCGGCATGCCCCTGGCAGAACTTCTTCTTCAGCACTTGAGTATCGCCAGATCTGCCAGTCCCTTGCCGAGCTTCTGAGACGACATTTGATTTCCTGTTTTCCTGCTCGTCCGACCTATATCAGACTTCGCTTAAAAGATGAGGTATTTGCACGACTGGTGCCACGAACAGATTGACCTCACGCGCAGGCGGAATGGAATCCGCGGGCTGAGGGAGAACCCTGTGGAACCTCAGGGCGCGATTCTCACAATTCGTGAGAATTTTAGTGCCCCTGCTTGCCGGAAGCTTTAGATTACACTCCCAAGAATTTCGAGGTGAACCGTGATGATGGATGGTAGCAGGGAGGGTCAGTATGCTCGTTGTCCAGAATGTCAGGGAAACGTCGAGCTCATCCGGCCCAGCGAGTACGGATATAGTTCGTGGAGTCTGGACGAACCTGCACCAATAGTAGACTACCGGATTTCATACGCGATGTGCGCCACGGGACATAACGTGAAGGTCTTCTGGAAGAAGCCATATTTCATGGGTTACGGGTAAAGGTCGGCTAAAGCAGCCTCTTCCGCCACTAGCGCGCTCTCTTGCCTTTGTGTCATTCTTTGGAGGTCGCTCGGCGGGTTGAGCTCCTTGTGAATGATCCCGATTCGCTTCACCCAACGATGAAGTGCGCCAGGACTGAGTTACCCCATCGCCTTCTGCCACGAAAGTGTATCGCCCCCGCGGGAAGCTCGTGAAGGTCCATTGCTCTTCGCGTTCCCCGTCCATATTCTGCATTATGCGGAGCACTCTGATGATTGCAACGCTGACCAGAGTCAGGAG
>CAZAMW010000009.1:9179-17890 GCA_964486265.1 uncultured Nitrosopumilales archaeon
GAGTCAGGAGCAGGCTGCTGCATCTGGGCAAAATATCCCAAAGAGACCTGAGGTCGCACGGAATTTGTTCCAAATCCGTAGTGGACATTGTCCAAAGTTAGAGATTGGCTGAAGTTGTTCTAGCCATAATTGTAATACACGACCGTGACGTTCGTTGCAGAGCCCGACGGCACCACGAGTTGAGGCACCGAGAATAGTGGCGAACCTACGGCATAAGGGGGATGGAGCGTGACCGTCATCGAATAGGAAAGGTCGCCGCCACAGGAACCTAATCCGCCGTGCTGATCCGAAAGAGATAGCTCATAGACCGTCGTAGCGGCCAGGAAGACGAGGAACAATGGGGCGAGTTGCTTCTTGGTCAACTATGCTGACCATCCCCTTGGAATGTTTGCATCACGCAGGGATTCATTGCGTCTTGTCATGCCTGCGCTGTAATCGATATGGTGACCGAATCTACGTACTTGTCGGCGAAAGTCGCATTCACGTTCATGGTGTACGTCGTGCCGACGACCACGTTCTCGACCTCGAGCGCCCCTGATGCCGATTGACCCGCGGGGAGAGAGTTGTCTTTGCTTAGGGGGTTTCCCTGATAAATCACGACGAGGTCTGCCACATTCGCAATCGTACCGGTGCTGTTGGGGCAGTCGTTCGGACATGAATTGTAGGGCAAGACGGAGGTGATTGCAGCGGGGCCGTAGGTATTGCGTACCGAGATAGCGAGGGTCGAGACGTTCAAAGAAGTGTTGAAGGTTAGCGTTCCATTAGTTTCGAATGGAGGCACATGCAGCCTTTCCTCCCCGCATCCCGGGCAGGTCGTAGCAGCGCTGTATTCCTCATAGACGACAATCGGGGTGGCCGCAGCAACTATCGCCACCAGCATAACCGCCGCCAAGACTGGTCTTCTGAGTCTTCGATACGGTTTCGTGAGCAATTGCTGTTTGCCTCTATGGCACTGTCCTCGTAGTGTTTGTGGGCGGTTGGATTTCTGACGCAATCGTCTGTATCGTGCAGGAATAGAGACATACGAGGCTTCCGGTACCGTCTATCACTCCGCACACGATTCGCGAGTTGATCCGGGTGCACTCGCTGACGTGACCCGAGTTTATGATGGTTCCGTCGTTGACGATGAGTCCAAAGTCGTTGAGGAAGTAGGTATTGATTATGGTCCCGTTCAAGTTGTTCACGATACCACTACTTCCGCTGAACGCGAGGACGTCGATTTGCCTGGCGTCGATCGTGCCGTAGTTGTTGATGACGCCGTAGTCAGTCAGCACAGCCGAGCCTGCGGTGGCATTGATAGTGCCGAAGTTGTCCATCGTGCTGTAGACCGCGACGTCAGCTCCGCCAGCGATTTCGAGGACGACACCGGGATTCACAACCAGCTTGGCAGCGGGGTCGGTCGCGCACCTTCCGAATTCCACCGCGATACAGAGACTGGGTGAGAGCGGACCTGGGCTAATCGTACAGGTATCACCGCTCCATGAGGCTACACCGTTCCCACTCAGAGAATCAGGACATACGGTAGAGCCGTCAGCGAGGCTTAACACGATAGTGCTCGTCGAGTTGTACTGTACTTGCTGTACCGGGACATCGTACGAGGCACCGCCATCATACCCGCCCGCATAGGCAAATGACACGAATATTGTGTAAGTTGCGCCCCTGACCACGTCGGATACCCCTATGGATGCGGTGGCGGTCGCGCCTCGAGGAAGAACGTTCGTTGAGCTAACTAGGTTCGCGTGATAGACCATGGCTACACTGCTGATGATGTTGTTGTTTGGAAGCGGACCGTGGTAATCGGGGCCCATGTTCGCGACCGTCAGTCCCACGATGGCCGTGTTGTTGACGCCCGAGTTGACGACCTGCACGTTAATCGTGCCGTTAGGGGAATCCGGTGACATGACGATGCTGCCATTTATCGTCAAAGACGGAAAATATTCGTCGCACGGACCCAGGCAACCTATGGGCTGGGGCGTACTGAGTGCCCATGCAATGGGTGTGAATGTGCCGACGATGATAATCGCGACCGTGACGGCGACATCAAACACTCTGCGGGTCGTGATTCGACCGAGGCCGAACGAGATGGACGCGAGCGCCAGCAACCAGAGCGCAATCCCGACCGGGATGTCCGACAGTAGCCCGACGCCGAGACCGAGATAGAGGGCGCCAGCCACCAGAAGTATCAGACCGACCGTCAGGAGTACGATTCCCGTCGCGGTCAAGAGTCTCATGTTCTTTCTCCAAAGACGTGAGCGAGGCAACAGTCTTAGATGCTACACCGTCCCTGACGTGGGACGTGTTGTCCTCGGTCGGAATTTTGGTCAGATGCGGCCTAGGATGAGCTTGAGGAACATGCAGACGAAGAACATCCCCTCTACGGGGCCTATCCTCTTGGCTGGCGGGGACTCACCAAACCGGGACGGGTCGTCCTCACGTTTCTCTCTGAAGGATTCTACGCTCGAAACGCCTCTGAAGGTATAGACACCCTGCAGCGGCAAGTGTCGTAATCATTCCCAATCCGGTCACCGTCAGCGACGATGGATGATAGAGATTGAGATATTCCTCTACGCCCATGAGTACCAACACGCCGCCGAGAGTTCCGAATATGATTATCTGGGTGATGGGCAGGACGAACAGACCAATCGTATCTTCTGCCTTGTTGGTTGTGACCCAGTATTCCGTCCCGCGCTTCATCTTTACCTTGAGAGTTCCTTCTTGCAGCGAAGAATCGACCACGTCTCGAATCCGTCGGTCGTCCTTGTACTTCATCGCCTCGGCGAGTTTGCCGTAGTTGGCAGGGACACCCTTCCGTTTCCAGATAAAGTAGAGTACCTTTGCTGCCAGACTTACGGTCGGCAATTCCGCTGCGCATAGGTGCCGTCATCAGTATTTACGCATGAGAGCTGAGCGTTACGCCTCATGACGCTTGCGCTACAACGCTGAGTCTGTATCGTTGAGCCTCGTTCTCCCTGGAAACAGAACGTCATGATGAAGGGTAGTGGGTCCCGAATACCACGCCCGTACCCATCGCCGCCTCGAAGAAAGTCGTCTGGCCGGCGGGAATGCTTCCGTTGTACAGCGTGTCTGTCTGGCCAGGACCGAAGCCGGATCCACCGCTAGTAAGGGTGTGATGTTCCAGTCCCCGAGATCGGGACTGATGCTCATCAAAGTGACTGGGGCGATAGCAGTGTCCTTCACGCTGATCAGGAACGTCGCGTTTCAGTCTGATTGGACCATAAGGCGTCCATCAATGGCGACGAGATAGTCCGGTGAGGTCCACTCAGGCCCTGGATTCTTATGACTGTAGTTAATCCAGTGGCCACTCAAAGCACAGGCGGCAAAGACGGCGACGGCCAACCAGATCGCCAATGCCAGCGCTGTCCGTCCGGTGATCATGTTGGCATGGTAAGGTCAGGCGGCGGCATAGATGATAGCCTGTCCCCCGCCCGAGGAGATGTTGTCCTCTTCGGAAAGGTTCGTTGCACCTCCGCCGGGGAATATCGCCGCGCATTGGCCTGCGGATGAATCAACTCTCGTATGCTTTGCTTCTATGACCAATCCTCAGCACGACTACCGACTCCTTATCGGTCCTGGCGTAGATGACCCGGTAGTCACCGACTCTCAGCTTGTACAGGCCCTTGAACTCTCCTTTGAGGGAGACACCTGCATCGACGTCGTGACCCAGAGTCTCTGCAATCTGCTGCAACAGCGATTCCACACGCGTCCTATCCAGGCGCTTCAGGTCGCGGGCGACCGAAGCCTTGTAGGATATCCTAGTCAAGAGCGGCAGTCAATTCTTTCGCTGACACAATACCGTCGTCCTTGTCGTTCAGCCGGTGAATGGCCACAAGGTAGTCTTCGTATTCTTCCAGGTACTCCTGGAGAGCTCGCTTGATTATGTAGGTCTTGGAGCGGTCGAGTGACTGGGCTATTCGCTCGAGCTTCTCTGTGAGTTCTTCTGGTAGCCTCACCGAAACAGCATCGCTCATGGTTCGTACTACTTGTATGACATGTATTTATCGTTGGCGGCGAAGGACCACTAGTGGTCTGACACGAGTAGTCCGTCGTGCTCCCAATGAGACGACTGTGAAAGTGGGTCATTAAGAGCAAAGTGCAGCTCTCAGGCCGTGGAGCTCGAGCTGGCGCGGCGATACGCGAAAGAGATCGTTGACTACGTCTCGCCTTTCTGCCACAGGGCGGAGGTAGCCGGAGGGGTGAGGTGGGGCAAAGCCCAACCACATGACATAGAGCTCGTCGTAGCCCCGAAGCTAAAGTCGAGCCAGCGCACCATCGAGGGGGAGGTCTGCGTGACGTCGACCTCCTGTCCGGGATCCCAGTTCGGCGTGATTGTTGCGGCCGGGACTGGCGATGCCGGGTTCACCCAGAGCATCTATGGCATTGCAAGGTCGAAAGGAATGAGGTTCACCGATGGGTGCATCGTGGACTCGAAGGGCGAGCACTTGCAGACCCCGAAGAGGGAGGATATGTTTAGGGCGCTAGGCTTACCGTGGGTGGAGCCGAAGAACCGCAGCATTCTCCCATGCCTGTAAACATGTGAAGAAGTTTACGAGAGATGACGTATACTTTGAGGAAGAGGTTAGGGTGCCTATATTGCAAATCTTAATTGGAATGTATGGAGCGAGGTAGGTTCACTGGCTGTATCCAGAGCTTGGTGAGTTGTCGATTCCAGTGAATGAGGCAGAGGAAGTTAGGCAAATGGTATCGCTATCGACGGGGGCAAGATTTGAGTTGAGAGAAGTTGCGACTCACCCACAGCGATACGATGATGTTCTGTGGTTCATGAGATGTAGAGAAATTACTCAGGCCAATAAGATTCCTTACCTGAATTCGCTTTGGAGAGTAGACGGAGAGATTTGGATGCAGGCTGCTCCGATAGCCAAGTCTCACAGCTGATTGAATTGGCTTACGGCGAAGAAGCTGCGGCTAAATCGACCGAGATAGATTATTCGAACCTGGAATCAAAAGAGTCTGGCGCTAAGTTTGGACAAGAGTACCCGCTAGTACTCCAGAGAATCCAATCCCTTCAATCTATCGCGGCATCCGTCTCAAAAATTGCCGAATTGTATTTCGCTGCTAAAATGGTAGACGGTGAGATTGAGTCTCTAGAAAAGATATTGGAAACTAACCTTGAGGCGCTGAGGGAAGCCTACTTCAAGGCTGCAGAAGAATGATTTCAGTAGGCCAGGATACTCTACTTGACTCTCGTCTTGACTGCGTGAGATTCTTTCTCACGATTTTGCTTTGCGAGGGCAGCAAGCGCCTCATAAGAGGCATCGGCTAAAGCCTCTATCTCTCTCTTCTTCCTTTCAGTCAGCTCCATTGTCATTTACCTTCTTTAAATTCGGCCTCTGCTCTCTTAAACCTTGTCACGGCTTCGCTGTAATAGAACTTAGCGTCCATCTTGTTGCTGAACAGAATCTGGACGATGTTCCCGACCCTTACGAGTCTCACGGAAGTCGTCCCCAAGTCGTACTGACTTCCCTCTACATCTGAAGACACTCCCCAAATCCCCGTCTGGACAACAAATGTCACCTTTGACCTTAAGCACCACGTTCGCCCAATGCGAAACCCTACGGTGATTCAGCTTCTGAGCAAAAACAGCCAAAGCCCGTTGATGGTTTGGCAATTCGATAGGTCTAGATGCGTATCTGCGGGCGAGCACGCGCAGCCAGGTCAACTCGTCTTCGAGGGTCTTCTTATCGGCGCGCTTGTAGACCTCCGGGTCGGGAGGGATACTTTGGCTCATCTTTACAGGGACAACGCGATGCGCACTCCACCTCGGTTCTGGGGAGAGTTAATGAACATCGGACAGGATAGTGCCTGAGCTCGACGGCTCATATTCAGCGCCGAGATGAGCGAGGCTTCGAGCAGGTGTGGATGTCAGGCAGAAAGATTCTCTTTCGGTCCTTCGCGATACTTGGACTGGTAAATGCAGCAAGAGTATCTTGAGGTAGCCTACGACCGCCTACGGCAGGCCTTGGGTTCAGACCTGGACAGGATGAACGCGCGAGAGATACGCCAAAAGTATTCGATGGTCCTTCTTAACGAGATTGCACTCCTCGATGCCCTCGATGAAGTTCTGCGCGACATAAGCCAAGAGAACTCGACTGAGTTGCTGATGAGCAGCGATGGAGGAATAGTAACCGTGACGTTTGAGATTTCCGTTGACGAGGTGGATTCGGATGGTTCGAGGATAAGAGCATATTCGTGTGATGAAGAGGCTTTTCCGCAGAATGTCGGGATGGCTAGACGATGACGAAAAGGCTCGGGAAATCTTTGGACAAATTCCAGCTAAGATGTGAGCTACGTTAGGATCAACTCAGAAGCGCTCTCTCAGAGTCGCTAGCCATTTTCTCAGACACACTTCCTACAGAAGTGTGATTACCATGCTAGGGTTCATTGCGCCTCCGCCGGGGAATATCATCCGCACGTTGGGCGATAGTTAGGAGACCAGCTGAACAAGTCGCCCGAAGGCTTCTTGCGTACACCGCTCCCACTTCAACGCGATCTTCTATCGCAGCCCTTCTCGACTTGGCTCTCCCCCTTGCGAGGGAAAGCTTTAGTCGACAGAACACTCTTCTTGAGAGTGGCTTCCTGCTTAGATGCTTTCAGCAGTTATCCACGATAGCTTAGCTGCCCGGCTGCGCCCTTTCGGACGACCGGTACGCCAGAGGCTACGCACCGCTGTTCCTCTCGTACTAGGCAGTGCTTCCTCGCAGTCAACTTCCGCTTCCATCAGGTAGAGGCCGACCTGTCTCACGACGGTCTAAACCCAGCTCACGTTCCCCTTTAATGGGCGAGCAGCCCCACCCTTGGCCCCTGCTGCAGGACCAGGATGGGAAGAGCCGACATCGCAATCTTATCTAAGATTTCTCTCAGGATTAGACTATGTCTTCACCCTCCTTGCACTCTCTGGACCGGCTTGCGGCCGGCCTTCGATCGGAGGGGTTGGCGTATGATAACATGGAGCCCCTTACGCGGCCTCCCGATGTTTGTCGCGACACGTCGGAACGTATCGCGTCGGGAGACAGCTCCGTGCTATCTCATCACGCACTTTTCTGCGCGCTCAGTCGTTACGGGGTCATATGGGAAGATCGTTTCTACCTGTTGATAGTTTACCACAGCCTGCACCGATACCGGCCCGCCCTATGGCAGGACAGCGTCTGTGCTGGTTGTGCCCGCTTGCAAGCATCCGCCCGAAGTTCACACCCCGGAGCGGATACCGCTGCCGGAAGATGTTTCAACCATCCTGTAACCCATCCATCAGATTAGAAGTGCCCTTAGTGGAGCGAACTTTACTTGGCTGTTTTCTGTGCCTTGCGTCGGCCGCTAAGCCGACATTGCTCGCTCTTCTGCCCCGGATGTTCTCCGGGATTTACCCATAGACTTCCCACGGCGTTGTCCTTTCTCGTTTCTTCAGTGTTCCCGAGAGGAGGAGTTCGCCGTTATAAGCCAATGCTTCAAATCGCGTTACCGTGATTTTGCCCCGAGACCTTTCGGTCCAAGGTACCAAACCGCGGGGTCGATTGGAGCTCTCGCCCGCGACGAGCCTGTTACCCCTGGGGTAACTTTTCTGTCACATCCAGCCCCCAACAGTGAGGACTTGAATGATCGCTAGGCCACACTTTCGTGGCAGAGAACTCTGCGTTTAAGTTCCCTGTCAGGCCGACTTTTCGCCTTGCCGTCAACACTGGAGTTTCAGCCGATGTGAGTAGAGCGATAATTTTGCACGATTTCCTTCAGCCTCCTTTTCTCCTGTCCGTCTGCCAAGTCCAGAACCCATCTTCTGTGTACGCCTGCCTTCGTTTTGTATGTCGAAGACGGAGTAATTCTGGTGCTCGCGAAACCCAATCGCTCTAACAAATCTCTCAGATCTCTCAGCAGATTAGATGGCTTCGTCGTTTCCTTCGAAGCGAGTGCGACTCTTGCCCTTCCGCTTTCACCTTCGCAAAGAACTGCCGCCGCCACGTATGGAACTATGAGGTTCCTCGTGGTCAGGCATTGTTTGATTGATTCCGGATGCTGACATCAGATTCGACCTTGCTGCCTCTCGGCAAGCCCAGGTTTATTCTGAGGAGCGCTCCGATTATTGCAGGATAGTATAGCGTCGTTGCGGCTCCACTGGGCCGCGATTTGATCGCTGTCTTTCCGAAGCAGGTCTCGACCAGCTGCCGAAACCTGTTCAGGAGTGATTCTTCGTCGGAGGTGTAGTGAACCCTCCAGTCTTTGTCTATTCCACCATCGTGCAGGAGGTGACCGAGGAATTCTGAGAACTCTTCGTTCAACTCTTGCTCGACCTTCGGTTCGAATAGTTTTTCACTGTCGTGTTTTGTCTTGATGTATGCCAGTCCCGGCCGCATTCCGGCCAGGGCGCAAAGTTTGTTCAGTGCTGTAAGCGGATAGCAAGCATCGCCCTCTTTCCATCTGTACATCTGCTTGGAGCTCAGTTGGAGACTTGCGGCGATTTGTTTCACGGTTCCTTCTTTCTTCAGGAGCTTATTCCATAGTTTTGTGTGAAACTTGTCCTCGCACATAGCGTATACGGTTGATTGGCTTTGACTCACGTATATCTATGGTTGAGGGCAATTTAAGGTGCTCTATTCAACCGGTTTCTGACCCAGTTGAGTCGACCTTTGGGCCCCCTCGATATCTTTTCAAGGGGGTGCCGCCCCAGCCGAACTGCCCACCTG
>CAZAMW010000010.1:0-17790 GCA_964486265.1 uncultured Nitrosopumilales archaeon
GATAGCATCTTGGCCGCCACCCTGCCCATCTTCTCCTTGAGCTTCCTCGCAGAGAGCAGCGCCGCGCTGGCTGAGAGGGCCGTCCGGCTCCCAGCTGTGAACGAACCCCAGGGGAGCATCGAGGTGTCGCCATGGCGTACCGTGATGAGTTCCATCCCAATCCCCAGTTCGTCCGCGACGACCTGGGATATCGGGGTCGCATGCCCCTGCCCGTGAGGGTGTCCTCCGATGGTGACCAGGACCTGGCCTTCTTGGTCGATCGTGACCGAGGCGGTCTGGCCAGTGGACGGACTGAACCCGCAGACCTCCGTCCAAGTAGCCATCCCGATCCCGACCAGTCTTCCCTGTTCTCTGGCCTTGCGCCGATACTCCTTCATGCCATCGTAGTCTGCGACCTCGAGAGCCTTGCTCAGATTCTTCTCGTAGTCGCCGCTGTCATAGACGTATCCCGCAGGAGTCTTGAATGGGAACTTCTGCTTCTCGATGAAGTTGAGCCTTCGCACCTTGACGGGGTCCAGCTTCAGCTTCCTCGCCATTATCTCGACGGCCCTCTCGATGAGATAGGCTGCTTCCGGTCTACCGGCGCCCCGGTAGGACCCCTGAGGGGTCTTGTTGGTCAGGACCGAGTAGATTTCCGCCTGATAGGCCGGGATGTCGTATACGCCCGTCCCCATCTTGAAGGTCTGGAAGGGTATGTCTGTGTTGTCGCCATTCGAGTACGCCCCTGCGTCCGACACGATTCTGGTCTTCAGCCCCAGTATACGCCCGTTCCTCATCACCGCAAGTTCTGCGTACTGCTTCTGACCGCGCCCGTGCGACATCATCAGCATGTGCTCCCGTCTGTCCTCCTCCCACTTTACCGGCCGCCTGAACTTCATCGCCGCGAAAGGCACTGCGACGTCCTCGGGATACGGCAGCGCCTTCCCGCCGAAACCCCCGCCGACGTCCGGCGCAACGAGCCTAACCTTCTGCGGAGACATTTTCAGTATTCCAGCCAGACCGTTCCTGAGGCCGTGGGGGTCCTGACACGAGAGCCAGATCGTGAGGTCGCCGTTGCCCTCATCATAGCTCGCGGCGACGCCCCTCGGTTCGAGCGAGACTGGATGGACCCGCTGATTCACAAGCTCCACCTTGACCACGTGGTCTGCCTCCTTGAAGGCCCTCTCTACCTCCCCTGATGCGTAAGTGAAGTGGTACGCGACGTTATCGGTAAGATACTCGTGGACTCTCGGCGAGTTCTTCTCGAGCCCCTTCTCTGCGTCGACAACGGCCGGCAGAGGGTCATATTCGACCTGCACGAGCTCCAGGGCGTCCTCAGCGGAATAGCGGTCCTCCGCCAGAATCATCGCAATCGGCTCTCCCACGTGGCGCACGCGCTTAGCCGAGAGAACCTTCCTGGTCGTCCCCTTCGTCTCCGCGTTGCTTGGCACCGTCGGAAGGTCGGTCACCCTGCCTTCGAGGTCCTCGGCAAGGAGGACTCCGGCGACCTTCGGATGTGCGACCGCCGCCGCGATGTCTACCTTCACAACTCTCGCATTCGCGTACGGGCTCCTGACGAAGACTGCGTACAGCAGGTTGGGCAGACGAAGGTCGTCGAGATACGTCCCAGAACCCGTCATGAACTTTGGGTCCTCGACGCGTTTGAGCGGCTTGCCGAAGAGCGCCCCCTCCTTCTGGAGCGCGACCTGAGCGGATTTCAAGATGGAAGTATAACCCGGCAGCGCTTATCAAGTTTTCACACCGAAATTGCGCATTGACCCCAACCAGAAGGCTCGTGGGCCAAGACAGATATCTCGGGTCGCGGGCGGTTTCACGATGGAGGTTTATTGTGGACGCTGCGGCGTGATCAATCGTTCCGACCGTTTCTTCTGCCTCAGGTGCCGTGGCAGGCTGTTCCCCTCCACCAAGTTCGACCTCTCGCTCAACGACTTCGTCTATCCTGGAGACCAGACCAACCTCTCTGTGGTCCAGGACGCAGGCTGGATTCCGGCGCTCTTCGCAAGACATAGGATCAGCGGTCAGGAAGCCTCCATGAGGCAGCACCTCTCTCGCAGCGCTGTGAGGGTGAAGGACCTGAGCAACCTGGACCTTATCATGCGGAGCTGCGCGGACCAGCTCGGACTGGGTCTGCTACCCGATGCCTTCGTCGTTCCTTCGACCTCGCTCAACGCCGCGGTCATGGGTTCCGAACGCAGTCCCGTGTTCGTGGTGACGCACAGAGCGCTGGAGGTTCTGGACGAGCCTGAACTGGGGATGCTCGTCGGACACGAGCTAGCCCACATCAAGAGCCGGCACATGCTCTATCACACCGCAGCCGAGTCGATGGCCGCTGGAGGGAGTCTGCTGGCTTCATTCCTCGGAGCTGGTGTCGTCGCTTATCCGCTCCAGATGTCGCTCCTCGCTTGGCACAGAGAGTCGGAAGTAACCGCGGACCGGGCCGCCGTGCTGCTCGGAGGAGACGTCAGCGTCTTCGCCTCTATGCTCACCAAGACCCTCGTCTACAACGGTGGCCCAGATGGAGGTGGAGCCGTCGCGGAACTGTTTCGCACCCATCCAGAGCACCAGAGAAGGCTCGCACTTGCGAGAGAGTTCGTATCCAGCCTCCAGTACGCTAGGGGGAGAGACAAGCTCATGAGGCGCGGTGAAGCAGCTCGGTCGTCGATACCCTTATGCAGCTCTTGCGGAAGTCCGAAACAGCCACGCGCCAACTACTGCGGGTCGTGCGGACGGAGCCTGAAGTAGAGGCGCTACTCTCAGACGTACTTCTCTTTCTCGAAGATCGGAAGCCGCCCGTACTCAGGTTAAATACGGAGAGTCTCCGGAAACGACCGATGGATCTCGGTCTCAAGGACAAGGTCGTTCTGATCACGGGTGGGAGCAAGGGGATCGGACTTCACACCGCGCGGGCGTTCGCGGCTGAAGGATGCGCCATCGGCATATGCGCAAGGAACGAGCAGGACCTCACACGAGCGGCATGGGACATAGGGTCCAGGACCAAGAAGATAGCTGCGGTGCAAGCTGATGTCTGCGCGCCGGAAGAGGCGTCGCGCTTCCTCGAGAAGTGCGTCACCGAGCTGGGAGGCGTCGACGTCCTGATCAACAATGTCGGAGACAACATAGGCGGGAAGCTCTTCGAGGGAACAGACGAAGAATGGAAGAGCACATTCGAGATAAACGTGTTCCAGACGGTGAGGATGATCAGACTGGCGGCACCCCACATGAAGAAGAGAGGCGGCGGTAGCGTCGTGAACGTCTCGTCCATCTCTGGATGGGAACCGCAGCTCTCGGGCACAGGGCAGTACGGCTCTTCGAAGGCCGCGCTGATTTTCCTCGCCGAGAGACTGGCTCTCGAGCTGGTACACGACAACATACGGGTGAACACCGTGTCTCCCGGTTCCATAATATGGCCGGGAGGTGGATGGGACGAGTTCAGGCTGAAGAAGCCGGAAACCTACGAAGCCTACGTCAGGGACGGCTTTCCGATGGGACGACTCGGCAAGCCCGAAGAAGTGGCGGATGTAATCGCGTTCATCGCGTCTCCACGAGCGAACTGGATCAATGGCCGCAACATACCTGTCGACGGGCTGGAGCAGCCTGTTCCGGCGGAAAGGCCCTGGTAAGTTGCTCGGTAACATTCGATATACGCTTAATAGGCGCGGCCGCCCAGCCCGTAGGGTTGAGGCGTCCTTCTCGGAGGGCGGCGATAGGCAAGGTCACTGCTGCAATCGTAGTCGTTGTAATAATCGTCGGTGCCGCTGCCGGTGTCTACTATCTTAGCAGCAGCTCGCCCACCAACACTTCCAGCACGACCTCCACAACCTCCTCGAGTTCGACGCAGTCCGGCACTCCGTCGACCCTTGTGATGGACGACGCCAACTGGCCCATCGATGGCGTCAACGTGCTCTACTTTGTGTCGGAGGTTCCATGGCCTGACTGGTGGCAGTACTCGGTGTACCAGCCGCTGGTGACCGCGAACGTCAGCGCCGAGTATCATACTGGGACAGTGCAGTATCTCCCTGTGCTCGCCCAGAACTATACCATAGCCAACGACAACACGACCTATACGTTCAACCTGAGACCTGGCGTCACCTTCTCGAACGGCGACCCCTTCAACGCATATCAGCTGTGGGGTGAGCTGTATGGCTTCTACTACCTGTCAGCCAACAGCTCGGGCTGGTGGCAGTCGTACGGCGTCTTCAACATGACGGCTGTCAACTTCGGACCAAGCACGCTGGCCCTCATGAACCAGAGCGGCCTGGTCCATCCGAGCTCGCAGCTGATGAGCATTATGGAGAACAAAAGCTGGCCGATCTACGTCACAGGACCCAACCAGATCGTCTTCCAGCTGAAGAGCCCGTTCCTTTACTTCCTTGGAACCTTGGTCTCCTATGTGGGAATGAGCTTCGATACGCAGTTCGTCCTTGAGCACGGAGGATTCGGCACTCCTTCTTCATTCAACACGAACTTCGATACACTCCCGATACCCGGGACCGGTCCGTATGAAATAAGCCAGGTGCAGACCAACTCATTCGTGAGCTTCACCCAGAATCCAACCTACTGGGGGGCCGGTCTCACTGCAGCGCAGGTGGCTGCCAACCCGATTATAGACCCAGGCCATGTTAAGAACGTGGTGATCAACTACGTATCGGACGACCTGAGCCGCTACACCGACCTTTCCACCGGACAGGCACAGATAGCAGCGATCACGTCAAACGCTGAGTGGTCGCTGGTACAGCAGAACCCGTCCAAGTACTCGTACACGGTGCTACCGCCCTGGTCTGCCGATGTGAGCGCAATCTCTCTCAACACTAATGAGTATCCAACTAACATTACCGCTGTCCGTGAGGCGATCGTGAACGCGATCAACTACACGCAAATCAACCAGGCCGCGTTCTACGGCGAGATGACGCCAGGAATGGGACCCGAGTATCCGCTCTACTCACAGTACTACGACCTGGGCAAGCTCGCGCCCTATTCGGATAACATCAGCCTGGCGAAGAGCTATCTAGCCAACGCAAACATCAACCCGAGCAGTCTCCCCACGATTGAGTTCAGGACGATAGCGGGCTGTAGCTACTGTGTCACTATAGCGCAGCTTGTCCAGTCGGACCTCAAGCAGATCGGCCTAAACGTGAACATCAGCCAGATAGCGAGCAGCGACTACTACACGCCGTACGGAAGCTACTCCACTAACCTGCAGAACGCTGCCCAGATAGGACAGCTCTCGCTTCTCGGTGGTTCGACGTGGGCGCCCTCGGCACTCACGCCGGCCGACAACTGGGTCTCGTTCGTGAGCAACACCTCGAGCTGGGGCAACTGGGCGGGCTTTTCTAACCCACAGGTCCAGGCCTGTGTGAACGCGTTCACAAACAGCGCCAGCCAGACGGACATACAGGCTGCGTGCACGGCCGCGCAGCAGGCGATCTACACCCAGGCTCCGTATGCATGGCTGGGCTACGCCAAGCTGTGGTACTACTCAGGCTCGCTGGTCTGGCAGAACGGAGTCATCAAGAACTTCTACCTTGACCCCAACTGGAACGGTATCGATACGATGCCACTCATCAACACGGTCACGTTCGGCTAGGATATCTCTCAAAGATTACGCCGTCGCGGTCTCTAGCGCGTCCCTTACCCAACGTACTCTATGT
Organism: uncultured Nitrosopumilales archaeon; assembly: GCA_964486265.1. Lineage (GTDB taxonomy): Archaea > Thermoproteota > Nitrososphaeria > Nitrososphaerales > Gagatemarchaeaceae > Gagatemarchaeum. The sequence continues at coordinate 5,649 of CAZAMW010000010.1, forward strand.
GGATGCACGCGTCTGGTGAGCGCGCAGCCGGCACCGAGGATGAAAGACCTCCTCCCGTGTTCTTCGACCGCCCGTACGACCTCGTCTGTCACGGCCCTTCTCGTCCCGTTGAGCAGAGGGCCCTCCTGGTCGAGCCCTCCGATTATCGTCCTCTTGAACAGCCGCGCGCCGTCCTGCAGGCTTAGGTTCGCGCTCTGTGGGGCCCAGTTGACCGCATGGCTCGGATATTCGGCGTAGGCCTGGAGCCGCAGCTCCTTTCCGCAGACGTGGAGAATGTTGAACGTCGCCCCTGCGTTCTTCGCCGCCCGGAGCACCGTCAGGTCGTGCGGTCTGATGAAGCGCCCGAACTCCTTTGATGTGTGACGGGACCTACCTCCCCCATGTGCCGCAAAGTATATGCCTGCCGCGCCGACCTGGATACAAGCGACTGCCAGGTGCGATAGGCTCTCCGCGATTGTCGACATGCCTTCGTCCGCCGCTTCGGGATGCTCTTTCAGCTGCCTGCTCAGTGTCCAGTCGCTAATCACATCCGCATCATGGAATGGGTTGAATACCGTAGCGACAACGAGGACCTCGTCTCCCGCTGTTTCGACTATCTTCTTCAGGCCCGCGAGCTGGTCCTGAAAGCACTTCGACGAGAGGGGCGCCGGACGGAGCGACCTCCAGTCCCGGGCCGTCTTCAGACCTCTGAGACCTGGCGGAGCGTACCCGTTGTCGTTCATGACCTTGAGGAAGTCTGGGTCGGCGGCACGATAGAAGCCTATGTGGGCCCGTGCCATCGCTCCTCCAGCCACCTGGTCTTTTCGGAAGTGATAGAAGAGACAGAAGGGCACGCGGTCGACGGCATCGCCCTCGAGCGCAGCGCGCACGCGCTGGACCTTGTCCATCACGGAGTTCAGTTGCCTGCACGATAAAGGCCTTCATCCGGGTTCCCGTTCGCCAGGGGTGGGCTTTCTCAGGTGGCCAATGGCGCTTATCGTCCACAAGCAGCCCCCGCACGATTCCCTTCATGGTTGGTTTCGCGATGGCTCCTGCCTCCGAATACCACCTCTCCGCCCTGTCTTGATGCAGCCTCCGAGAGGTTATTTTTAAGATATCGAGCAGGTGTTGTTTCTATCTGATGAGCATTTGTCCTGCAGATATCATTATTGCTAATGTATCCTGTCTTTCCTTCTCATCGTCGCGGATATCCAGCAGAGAACCGCCATCAAGGCGACATTCGCCGATAACGCGACGAGAAAGGTCGACGACAGCGACGACGTGTTGCCGGCGGTCATCGATGTCGTGACCGCCGAACTGGCCGAACTCGGGCCTGCTTCGTCGGCCGTGTTCGTATCGGCCGTCGCATCGGTACTGGCGCTCACAGAAGGCTCCGCAGTCAGGTCCAGGGCCGGCGTGGCCGCGTAGTAGACATGGTCGAGCTCTTCAGACGCAGAGGGAGCACCCGCGATACAGTAGATGTATCCCTGGATGACCACACAGGATTGTTCCGCGACGACGTTCGGAAAGTCGGCGAGCCTCGTCCACGGTGCCAGTCCTCCCTTTGCCGAGACAGTGGAGCTGTAGACCGCGTTCGTCGCTGCAAAGCCCGGCGCGCCTCCGATGCAGTACAGCTCTTGCCCAGAGAGCACACAGGATTGTATGTCGATGCCCATAGGATAGCTGGAGGTCTCGGTCCAAGAGGATATCCCGTTTGCCGACAGAACTCCGTAGTAGACCGCGTCCGTCACCGGAGGCTTTTGGTCATCGATTCCTCCGATGCAGTAGAGATATCCTTCGGATGGGACACAGGATTGACTAGTCACGTTTGTCGGATAATCTGTCGTCTGAGTCCAAGCACTGACGCCTGACGCCGACGTTCCTGCGAAATAGACGGCGTCCGTGGGAAGGCCGTCGGAGCTATACCCCCCGACGCAGTAGATGTAGGAGTCCCAGGTCGCGCATGATTGCCCGAAGACGCCAGCAGGATAGCTGGTTGCGCTGCTCCATCGCGATATCCCGTCGGAGTTAACGGCTGCATAGTAGACGCTGTCCGTGATGCTCGAGGAGTATCCTCCGACACAGTAGACGAATCCGTCGGAAGCAGCGCACGATTCTGTGTTTACCATGGTCGGATAGCTGGTCGTGTTGGCCCAGGACGAAATCCCGCCTGACGGACTGGGCTGTGCATAGTAGGCTCCCGCAGTAGACTGCGTGCCGTTGGCGGTGTAGGTGTCTCCCACGAAGCCGCCGATGCAATAGATGAAGGCCCCCACCGCAACACATGACTGGTCAGCCACGCCCACCGGGTAACTCCGCGTCGCACCCCAGGTGCCCGATGTCTCGGCCGTGACGGGCTGGCCGGCCGTCAGCAGCAGCCCGAGCATCACGGTCACGGCGATGAGCGTAGCCGTCCTCCCGGTTCCGAACATCGTACTGCTGGAAGGCACGCGTCGGCCTATAAAGACGACCTCCCAATCATTAAATCAAGAAGCCCCCGTTCCGATGCCATGAGAATCTCGGTGATCGGCGCGGGCATGATGGGGTCTGCGATAGCCTGGGACCTTGCGCGCTCGCTGGACGTGGACGAACTGAGTGTCGCCGACATCAGCGACTCGCGCCTTTCGATTCTCAGACAGAAGATAGGGGAGAGAGCGTCCTTCAGCAAGTTCGACGTCACCAACCCCGCCAAGCTAGAGCACTTCCTGAAGGACAGTGACGCGGCCGTCAGCGCTCTTCCTCATGGAGCGGTCCACCCCGTCGACGTCGCAGCGGTCGAATGCGGAGCGAAGATGGTCAATATCGCGTTCGAGGACGGGCAGATGCAGCTCGACAAGAAGGCAAGAAAGAATGGGGCCGTGCTCGTCCCGGGCTGCGGTCTCGCGCCGGGGCTCTCGAGCATCCTGGTCGCGGAAGGGACGAGGGGGCTGGAATCGGCTGAAGGTCACATCTACGTCGGGGGCCTTCCACAGAACCCAGAACCTCCGCTGTGGTACAAGCTGGTCTTCTCCATCAAGGGGCTGATACGTGAGTACGTGGGTGCCAGAGTGCTTCGCGATGGCGAGCTGCTCGATGTGCGGCCCTTCGAGGAGGTCCAGCGGGTACGGTTCCCGAAGCCGGTCGGGACCCTGGAAGCGTTCTTCACGGACGGACTCGGGTCATCCATCTACTCGCTGACGCGTCTGAAGCAGCTCGACGAAAGGACGCTGAGATATCCGGGGCACGCTGAGAGGATAAAGTTCTTGATCGACGCGGGCTTTCTCAGCGACGAAAAAGTGAAGGCCGGTGACGGCTATGTTTCCCCTGTTGAAGTGTCAGCTTCGGTCCTGCAGAGGCTATTGACCAGGGGCGATTCAAAGGATGTCACGATAATGCGAGTGGCGACCGCAGGGAATCATCGAGGGACACGCATACGGACGACGTTCGACCTGGTCGACCGCTTCGACCGAAAGAACGGTATCAGCTCTATGGGAAGGACGACGGGCTTCACGGCAGCAATAGTGACGAGGATGCTCGGCAGGGGTGACATTTCTGGAACCGGAGTTCTGCCTCCGGAGACGACCCTCGGGGAGAGCGACGTCGCGGGACTGCTGTCCGAACTGTCCTCCAAGGGCGTCGTGGTGAAGAGGAGGAGCTCCCGCCGAGTCGCACCCCTAGTCTCTTAAATATCGAACCGAGCGCCGAGCGTCAGCCTCTTGTGATCAGATGAAAGTCAACATCAGGGACGCGCGTAGGCTGTTTCCGGCGACGAAGAAGGTCAAGTATTTCTTCAACGGAGGGGTCTGTCTCATCCCGACGCCGGTCGAGGAAGCCCTGAGAGGGTTCATCATCCAGAACGAGAGCGGCTTCAGCGAGGAGAACTGGCAGAAATGGGGCGACAACGTCTCTGACGCCTACAGGCTGTTCGCCGAGACCATCGGTGGGAATGCGACGGAGGTCGTAGGAATCCCCAACACCAGCGTCGGCACAGGGATGATCGCTCAGATGGTCGACCCGAAGAGGGGCTCGAACGTGGTCTTTGACGACCTGGAGTACAACACGATATACCCTTTCACGATGCGCGCCAAGAGAGGCGTGGGCTCGCGCGTGATACGAAACGACGGGAGCGGCTCAATGGACATCGACCAGTTCGAGAAGAGCGTCGACGACAAGACCGCGGCGGTGGTGGTGAGCGCCGTTTCCTGCTGGAACGGCTACAGATACGACCTCAGAGAGCTCTCTGAGATAGCCCACAGACACGGGGCGTACCTGGTGGTTGACGCAGCCCAGCAGGTGGGCGCGGTCAGGCTCGACGTAAGAAGGGATGGCGTAGACTTCCTCGCGACCTGCGGACACAAGTGGCTGCTGGGACCGCCAGGTACCGGCTTCATGTACGTGCGGAATGACCTCATCGAAGAATTCGACCCGCCTCTTCCGGGTTGGATGAGCATCGAGGACCCGGGTACGTTCGAGGTCTGGAAGCCGAAGTTCCCGAAGACCGCCCAGAGGTTCGAGACCGGGATGCCAGAGTCCATGCTCCTGAGTGGTGTGGGGGCCAGCATGGAGATGATAAGGGACTTTGGGCGCTCGAAGGTCGAGGACGAGATACTGAAGAGGAGCGGCTACCTCATCGAGAAGCTCCAGGACACCAAGGTCAAGGTCTTCACCCCTGCCGAGAAGAGCCACCGGGCGGGAATAGTCACCTTCCTGCTGAAGAACCACCAGCAGCTGTACGACGAGCTATTGAGGAGTTCCTTCATAGTCTTCCACCATCCCAAGGAGGTGGCCAAGAACTTGCGCTGGGCGCACAGCGGTCTTCGGGTCGACCCGACGTTCTTCAACACGTACGAGGAGCTCGACGAGCTCGTCGGCCACGTCAAGCACTGGGCAAACTAGACCAACGAACTTTCGGAAGCTCTTAATATTCTTCCGGGCGCGCCGGGCCATGGCTCGCCTGCAAGGAAAGGTAGCTGTGGTCACAGGCTCGTCGTCCGGAATCGCCCCGGGCGAGATACTGACGCCCCTGCAGGTCAAGACGATGGATGCGTTCCCCGACCCAAAGGCGGGCATGGACGCTATAGCCAGGAGCATCCCGCTCGGAAGGTTCGGGGAGCCCGAGGACATCGCAGCGGTCGCCCTCTTTCTCGCGTCAGACGACGCGAGGTACGTGACGGGGGAGATAATCGTGGCAGACGGCGGTCTGACGATAGGTCGCGCCCCGTACCCTGAAGCATCCAGGTAAACACACGAGAACGCAATAATACCCGATTGCGCTTGAAGCGGTCCGACATGACCCTCGCCACAGGGCTGGTCTGCATTAGGTGCGGGAAGGAGTATCCTCTCGGGAGATACTTCACCGCCTGTCCTTCGTGTTTCAGACCGGGGTCTACGGCCAACCTGAAGGTCACCTACGACCACCAGAAGGCGCGCGAGGTCATCCGCAAGGACCGACTGGAAGGTCGGCCGAGGGGCGTGTGGAGGTTCTCGGAGCTCCTTCCTGTGGAGAGGAAGGAACACATGCTTGAGAGGGGCGACGGAGGGACGCCTCTACTGAACGCCAGCAAGCTCGCTAAGGTCGTAGGCGTGAAGAACCTCTACCTGAAGGACGAATCCAGAAACTCCACGTGGAGCTTCAAGGACAGGCTTGCCTGTACAGGGATAGGGAAGGCACTGGACTTCGGTGCAAAGGTCGTGGTCTGTCTCTCTACGGGCAATCACGGCGCGGCTGTCTCCGCGCACGCGTCGTTTGCAGGAATGGACAGCATCGTTTTCACCGTGCCATACGTTCCTCGGACGATGCTGGTGCTGATGATGATGTGCGGCGCCAAAGTGGTCCCGATCGAGCTGGCGCAAGACAGCTTCGGCCAATACCCCTACGCCATCATGAAGAGGTGCGTCGACGAGAAGGGCTGGTATCCGCTGGGGACGTACGTCTCGCCTTCCGCCAACAACCCTTACGGGGTCGAGGGTTACAAGACGATCGGCTACGAGATATGCGAACAGCTTTCGTGGAAAGCACCCGACTACATCTTCACGCCGACCGGGGACGGTGACGGCATAACCGGGACCTGGCGGGGAGTGGCGGAGTTCAAGGACCTCGGCTTCATCGAGCAGACCCCAAGAATGGTCGCCGTGCAGCCCACGAACGCAGCGCCCCTCACTGACGCTCTTCGAAGGGGGCTCGACGAGGTCCCGCCAATACAGACCAGACCGACCCTGCAATTCTCTACCGGTGTGGGTTCCGGGAGCCTTCAGCTCGTGAGGACGATCAAGGATTCGCTGGGAGGGACGGTCACCGCAGGCGACGAGGAGGTCATGGAAATGCAGCGAGAACTCGGCAGGGTGGAAGGCGTCTTCGCAGAGCAGTCTTCGGTCTCTTCCATCGTCGGTGCGAAGAAGTTCGTCGAGGAAGGCAAGCTCGACCGGGACTCGACAATCGTCTGCGTCCTGACATCGGGCGGACTGAAGGACATAGACGCTCCGGGTGCCCGACTCCCGAAGGTAGCGCCGATACCTAACGATTGGGATGCTTTCTTGAGCCTGATGAAGACCACCTACGGGTTCGAGGTCTGAGCTGCAGTTGACAACAGACGGTTGTCTACAACCTGGGGTTGCGAAGAGTATATAGAAAGACGACGCTCAACGTATCCGTTTGCCAGACTCAAGTGCGGCTGGCACTGTAGGGTCACCCTCGGACAGCACGGGTTTCGTCCGCGAGGCGACGGGTCTCGTCCGTGAGCTCGGACTTGTCGATGCGATCGCGATAAATCTCTTCGCCGCCGGGCCGATTTCCGGAGTGTTCGTTCCCGTTCTCATGGGCAGTCTTTTCCCGGGCGCGAGCATCTATGGCGTTCTCACTATAGGAGCCTTCTTCGGCATCTTCAACGGGCTCGTCTACGCTTTCCTGTCGGCTTCCATGCCACGCGCCGGCGGGGACTACGTCTACAACGGCAGGATCCTACATCCTTCGATAGGCTTCATGTCGAGCTGGGGGTTCACGATTTCACAGTTCCTCATCCTCGCAATAGCGGCCAACCTTCTGTTGACGACGATTCTCTCCCAGGCGTTCTACACGATAGGATACCAGGCGTCCAACAGTTCGCTCGAGAGCCTCGGTTCCGTAATCGTGGCTACTCCGCTGAACACCTGGCTTGTTGGTTCCCTCGTCCTGATTATAGTCGTTCTGATAGTAGCGCTACCGATACACTATTTCAGGCGCATCATATCAGGGGCGCTAGTAATCGGGTTGATAGGCGGACTCGCGACGCCGCTGATTCTCCTCAGCTACGGCCACACGAGCTTCGTCAACGTCTTCGACTCTTTCATGCTGAAACAGACGAACACGCCCGACGCCTACAACACGATAATCAGCACCGCCAACTCGCTCGGCTTCATGGAGGGCGGCAACTCGCTGAAGGAGGTTTTCCTTGCCATACCCATTGGCTACTTTATCTTCGTGGGGTTCACCTGGTCCAGCTACGCGGCGGGAGAGATCAAGAACGCCGCCAGGACGCAGGTCCGCGCCGTTGAGATATCTCTCTTCATCGCGTGGGCCTATCTCATGGTCATGCTGGGACAGTACTACAACCTCGTGGGAAGTACCTTCAACGATGCGGCGGTCTTTCTTTCAAACAACGACCCGTCGAAGTACCCGATTCCCGTCGGGCCGTCGGTCAGCTTCTTCGCGGGAATCCTTTCGCCGGACATAGCGGTCAACATCATAATGCAGAGCGCCATCATCCTCTTCCTCGTATTCAGCTTGGTGTCAATCGCGCTCGTCTGCGTTAGGAGTATCTTTGCATGGTCGTTCGATAGGGCCTTCCCATCAGTCTTCGCTTCGGTCACCGCGAGGGGCTCGCCGTGGATGGCGACCTTGTTCACGGGTGTGGGAGCGATACTCCTGCTCGCAATCTATGAGTTCACGACCTTCTTCACGCTCACGGTCAACTACACGGTCATCTTCTCCGTAGTATTCTTCATCACATCGTTCTCGGCGATTCTCTTCCCCTACAGGAGGAAGGACCTCTTCGCCAACTCGCCGGGGATGGTGACCAAGACAGTCGCCGGAATGCCTCTGATATCCATATTCGGCTTCATCCAGCTTGTGCTCTTCGGAGCGATCCTCTACACCTCCTTCCTGTTGCCGGCCTTCTCGGGACCTACTGGAGGCTCTGCGATAGCCTTCCTCGTAGGAATCTACGTGACGGGCTTCATCGGCTTCTGGATTGCGAACGCCTACAGGAGGCGGTCAGGTCTCGACCTCACCCTGCTGCACCGCGAGATTCCGCCGGAGTAGATGGTAAGCTCTCGGGAGCCGCGCTGCTAACTGAGTCCTATCTGCCTCAGCAGTCCGACCAGGTCGTAGAAGAGACGCTCCTCCGTTATCTCACCCTCTTGATTCCAGTGCGCGGCTGTGCAGAACTCTATGTGGAAGCTCTTGTTGGTGGGAGGGATGATACCGCTGGCAGACTTCATGGGGCCCTTCATCGTCCCAGAAAAGTCCGCTACGGTGCAGGTGTAGTCTCCCTGCCCGAAGAATATCTTGTAGGGGTTGTTTACCAGACGATTGTCGGGGAACGTCTTGAAGAACTCTACCGCCTCTAGGTCGTGGTTGTGCCGCCCGAAGGTCGGGGGTGCCCCTCCGGGCCAGTAGACAGCCACGTTCTCGTGATGGCGCTTCCTGAAGGTCTCCCAGAGCGGGCTGCCGGGGCCGGCGTTCCACGCGTCGTCAAGTGTCTTCATGAGCTCGAGATTCCGCTTGACATTGGATTCCATGAACTTGCGACGGGGGCCATCCGACTCTTAACTTTTCAATATCCTCGATCCTGGGCGGACCGGGAAGCGGACCACGCAAGTCTTAAATGAACAAGGGCGCTGACGACGCAGCGATTGAAGACCGTCCGGGTGGGCGTCGTAGGACTCGGGTGGTTCGGCGAAAAGCACCTGCAGATTCTCTCGCAGTTCCCGAACGTCGAGGTAGTTGCCGTCTGCTCCAGGACAAAGTCGAGGGCAGAGGAGATTGCGAAGCGATACGGAGTGAAGACCGCCTACACGGAGTGGGACAGGCTCGCAGGTGATTCGCGCATAGACGCGGTGACCGTCGCAACCCATCTGCCCGACCACAGGAGGCCCGTAATCGCCTGTGTGGAAGCGGGAAAGGACGTCTTTGTCGAGAAGCCCATCGCTCCGACGCTGAAGGATGCCGACGCGATGATAGCCGCGGCGAGGAGGGCCAAGGTCTCCTTCATGGTTGGTCACATCCTCCGTTTCGAGAACCGATATGCGCAGGCCAAGGCCGCAGTCGACGCGGGACGGGTCGGGAAGGTGGTCTCCATCTATGCTAGAAGGAACATACCAGCGAGCTTCGCGGCGCCGCACCTGAGCTACGCGCCCGCACTCGTCCTCGACGCAGTCCACGATACCGACCTGATGCTTTGGTACACCGGAAAGACCGTCGAGAACGTCTACGCCATCTTCTCCAAGGTCGGACAGGTGAAGAACCCGGATGTCTGTTGGGGAGTGTACAACTTCGAGGGTGGGGCGAAGGGGGTCTGCGAGACGGTCTGGGTCCTTCGCGATAACACGCCTTTCTCGATAGACGCCAGGATGGAAATCCTCGGCACCGAGGGAGCGATATACATCGATTCTACCGAAAATGGTCTTTTGATCAACGACCGCGACGGGACCAAGCGACCCGACACAATTCATTGGCCGGTCATCCACGGTTGGACCACGGGAGCGCTGCGCGACGAAGTCGAATACTGGATAAGGTGTGTCGCGAACGGGGTGAAACCCGAGATCTGCACCCCCTCTGATGCGAGAAACGCGCTCGAGGTAGTACTGGCAGCAGAGGATTCATCCAAGAAAGGCCGAGTCGTGGCGCTCAGGCCGTAGGACCTCCGAGCTCGATTCCATGCGGCGGGACTAACTCAAGCGGTCAGGTAGAGCGGGGTCGCTACGCCGATGACGGAGATGGCTATCCCGACCAGTTGGTTCGGCTCGGGTTTTTCGTGTCGGAGAAACGCGGTGCAGCATACGAGGACGAACCCACCTATCCCGGAAGTCACGATGACGAGCGGCGGGGATTCCCCGGCGGGAGCGAGTCCAGCACCAAGGAAGAGATATCCTGCCATGTCGAAGATTGCGACCAGCCAGATGAGCGGACCCAGCTTGCCTCTGGTAGGTCTGATGTCTTTCTTCATTACCGGGGCGACGGCAAACCCGATGACGGGGCCACCAGCCAAGAAGACGAACGAGAAAGAAGTCGAGACGACGCCCAACGCCACCGCCGACATCAGCACCGACCTTTCTCGGTTCCCCCCAGACCTGAGTTCCGAGAACTAGGTGGGAAGCAGGATGACCCCGACCATGATTGCCACGATTGGCCCGACCTCGCTGAAGTCAACCTCGCTCCGAGGACGACGACCGTCAGAACGACGGCGGTCGCAGGTGACGCGTAGGCTATCGGAGTCACCACCGAGAGAGGTCCCGACGTGCATTGTGAGTCCGTTGTCTAGCTGTTCCTTGACCGCGCCGACGACCGCGGGGTGGCCATGCCCCAGGATGTCCGGTCCCATCGCCATGCAAAAGTCGATGTACTCGTTGCCATCTGCGTCTCAGATCTTTGAGCCCTCCCCCCTTGACAAAGTTCAGCGGATGAGGGGTCCCGAAGTAGCTCCAGCATCTCGCGTGAGAGTTCGCTCCTCCCGGGATCACCTTCGTAGCCCTTTCGTAGAATTCCCAAGACTTGCGTGTGTTCATTCCCTCGGCATACGGAACATAACCGTTCATTCGCTCCATTGGATTGCAGCGTGCTGCCGGCGTACTCTGGCATCTTCTCTCGATTCGCCGACGCGTCTAACGCTTATCATCACTTTGCCAGCTCGCCAGTTGGGAGGACGCGACAAGAACAAAAGCAGGAGGCGGACCGCGTTCTCTCAGCCCCAAAGATGTCGTCTCGCTCCTTGCGGAGCGCCAAAAAAAGCAGGTAAGGGTAGAGAAGTCGGGAGCCGCCTTACTTCTTCTTCTTCACTGCCTTCTTGGTCGGCTTCTTTGCCTTTGCCACGGACGCTGAAGGATGCCCCTCGCTTAAATTGTTTGCAGACCAATCGCCGGTCATGGAGTAACGCGACTTACGCGCGACCCACCGACGTCTGGTGCGCTACTTCGGCCTGTTGCTTTCCCGGTGCTCCGCCTTCTGGAGCCTGTTGAGTTCTGCAATCTTCTCCTTATACTCTTTCTTCTTCTTCTTGTTTCCCTGCAGGCGAGCCTGGTCGTACAGTTTCCTCAGCCTTTCCTCCTCAGCTGCGTGTTCAGACAACTGCCTTCAACGCGTAAGACTGTGTATTATCCCTTTCAATCGCCGTCTCGGCCACCGTCCGGCGCATCTGTTGCCGGTATCACTGGTACGGGCCGCTGGTGGGCGTCTCGTTGACCCGCCCCATCACATTCAGGGCAGGGTCCTGGTAGTCCTTCTTCTTCGCCAAGACCTTCGCCATGTCGTCGGAGGTCACCATCCCGACGAGGACGCGGTCGTCGTCCACGACCACAAGGCGACGAATCTTGTATGTCGACATCAGCTTCGCGGCTTCGGTCATCGTCGCGTCCGGTGAAATTGTAATCAGGGGTGCCGACATCACGTCCCGCGCCCGGACCTTTTCGGGGTCGAATCCATCCGCCAAGATCTTCACCACCAGGTCCCTCTCGGTCGCGATTCCTACAGGTGCTCCTTCTTTCACGAGCACGACGCTGTCTGCGCTCTCCTTCGCCATTTTCTGGGCGCAATCCCTCACGGTCGCGTCCGACTCTAGAGTCCTCACCCTGATGTCCATTATCTCCGCAACAGTCTCCTCCGTCATGACAGCACCATGGTCCCGACACTTAATATGGAGATTGACAGTAGATTCAGCCTGATGGTCAGCGCCGAAACCCGACGCAGACCAGGTTCCCTCGAAACCGCCTAGCCGTCATTCACCGACGGTACTTCCAGGTTGGCCTGCCGTCCTGCCGTGGGAAGTGACGGCCGCGGTTGTTTGGCCTGCGGTTCCCGCCGCTGTGAACCCCCGGAGTGTTCGGGTCGAAGGTCTGTGCCTTGTCCTCCGGTCTCATCGGCACGATCGGAGCTTTGGTGAGTCTGAGGATCCGGGCGAAGTCTCCCGACTCCTCCCTCGAGACGAATGAGAAC
>CAZAMW010000011.1:0-17077 GCA_964486265.1 uncultured Nitrosopumilales archaeon
GGCTGCCACGGCAACGCGCACTCACACATCGATGCGCTCTGTCACGTGGCCTACAAGGGCAAAATGTACAATGGGAAACCCACGAGCAATGTCACTTCGACCGGCGCCAACATCATGGATATAGCGCGCTACTCGTCGGGAATCGTGGGTCGCGGTGTGCTTCTCGACATCCCGCGCCTGCGCGGGAAGAAGTGGCTCGAGCCTGGCGATGGCGTCACGGGGGAAGAGCTTGAGGCTGCGGAGAAAGCTCAAGGCGTCAGGCTCGAGGAGGGCGACATCTTCGTCTTCCGTGTGGGACATTATCTAAGGAGAAAGGAGCTGGGCCCTTGGAACATAGAGTGGGGCGGCCCGGGAAGAGCTGGGCTGCATCCTTCCGCTATGAGGTTCCTGCACAAGCGCAAGGTCTCCGCGTTCCTTCCGGACGGCGACGGTGAGACGATCCCATGTTCCGTCGAGGGGGTGAAGAACCCCGTTCACGCACTCCAGATCGCCTCGATGGGGCTGGCGTGTGGTGACAGCCTGCAGCTAGAGGAGTTGACCAGCGCATGCCAGCAGGAGGGAAGGTGGGACTTCTTGGTCGCGATCGCCCCGCTCAGGCTTCCCCGGGGGACGGGCTGCCTCGTCAACCCGATAGCCGTCTTCTGAGCGCCGGTTCTCGAGGCAAGTTCAATACTGGGCTCGTTCCGGACAAAGCCGTATGAAGATCGACGAGCTGCCGACACCAGCGCTCATCATCGACCTGGACGCGGTCGAAAGAAACATCACCAAGATGCAGGAGTTTGTCAGGTCCAGGGGCTGCAACCTGAGGCCCCACGCCAAGTCGCACAAGAGCCCCTTCATCGCGAGGAAGCAGCTGAAGGCCGGGGCGATCGGCCAGTGCTGTCAGACGCTGCTGGAGGCAGAGGCTCTGATGCTCGCCGGGATCGAGAACGTCCTTCTGACGCACAACCTCGCCTCCCCCGGTTCGATAGACAGATTCCTCAACCTGAGGAAGAACGGCGAGATAATGGTGATAATCGACGGTCCCGAGAACGGCGAGATGCTGGCGAAGGCGGCCAGACACCGCGGGATGGCGGCTGACGTCATAGTGGAGGTGGACATAGGTATCAACAAGGCGGGGCAGCAGCCCGGCGAGCCCGCGGCCAAGTTCGCCAGGTGGGTGACCCAGACCGAGGGCCTCAGGCTGAGAGGGATAATGGGGTATGAGGGCCACCTCCAGATAAGCACACCCAGCTTCGAGGAGAGGAAGGCGAAGGCCCAGGTAGCTCTCGGAGGGGTGACTAACACTCTGAGCGCGCTCGGCGGGATGGGAATCGTCCCGGAGCTCGTCACCTGCGGCGGGACCGGGACGTACAACATAACCGCCGGATATCCCGGCATCACCGAGATACAGCCAGGCTCGTACATCTACATGGACAGACGTTACGGCGAGATCGGCCCTGCGGGGACAGACTTTGAGAAGGCAATGAACGTGATAGGGACGGTGGTGAGCGCAGCCACCCCGACGAGGGCTGTGACCGATGTGGGCTGGAAGGCTGTGGGGATCGAGTACGAGGGTCTCGGGTTCGGCGGGATGCCGGCGCCGCTGCTCCCAGGCCTCAAGTACACTCCCGGCGGCGACGAGCATGGGGTGCTCACAGCCGAGGACCCGAAGTACAGGCCGAGCGTGGGCGACAGGGTGCGCTTCGTCCCCGCCCATTGCGACACCACGCTGAACCTGTACGGCACCTTCTACGGAGTCCGAGGAGACCGCGTGGAGGTCGCCTGCCCCGTGGCAAGAAGGTAGGACCTCATGAAGTTCGGGGTTGCCGTATCCGGGAGAGGGCATCCGAAACTGATCGAGAAGATGGCCGTGAAGGCGGACGAGATGGGATACGACTCGTTCTTCGTGACCGACCACTTCATGCTCTCTGGGACCAACGACCATCCAGACGCCTGGGCCCTCATCCCGTACCTCGCGGCGAAGACGAGCCGCCTGAGGCTCGGAACCTGCGTCACGCCTCTTCCCTTCAGGCATCCCGCAATACTCGCAAAGACCATAGCGTTCTGCGACAATCTGTCCGACGGAAGGATCACTCTCGGTGCCGGCTTCGGCTGGTACCAGCCCGAGTTCGAGGCATTCTCGAAGTGGGAAGGCAACCGTGACAGGATAGCGCACAGCAAGGAGGCGCTGGAGCTGATGATCAGTTTATGGGAGCAGGACACTCCCCTGGACTTCCGGGGTCGCTACGTACAGGTCAAGGGGGCGGTCGTCGGCCCGAAGCCGGTCCAGAAGCCGCACCCTCCAATCCTCTGGGGCGGCCACCAGCCCATGTCACTCAAGACGGCCGCGCAGTACGCCGACGGCTGGATGCCGATCGGTCCCAGATGGTTCAGCGACGACTACCCTCACCCAGAGGCCTATTCCAAGATGAGGGCGGTCATCGACGCGGAGCTTGAGATAAGAGGCAGGAGCCGCGACGCGTTCGTGTATACGACCCTGATCAACATGTCAGACCTTGCGACCGTCAGGAGGGACATCGACGAGTACCTCGCCGCGGGGATGAACTACTTCACCCTCGGGGAGAAGGCCAGGGACGAGGAGTCGGTCAGGAACATCGAGCTGGTTGCGAGGGAGATAGGGGGTTCGCTCTGAGATGGTCCGGGGGAAGACCTGGCCCGTCTCCTTCGTTCCGTATTACATGACATCCCCCGGGCAGTGGAGCTCTCCGGAGCCGGACGACGCGATATCTGTGCTCAGGAGGGCGGGGTACGACGGGGTGGAATGGATGCTGGGGAGGCACTTTGACACGTCAGAGGAGTTGAGGAGCCTCGTGGAGAAGACGCGCAGGAGCCGTCTCCGGGTCTCGAACATCATGTGCTGGCAGGACCTGGTGACAAGGGACGCGCGGGCGAGCAAGAAGAGCGTCGCCCTGCTGAAGGAGATGCTCGCCACCGCGGGAGGACTCTCTGTTCCCATCATGAACGTTTTCACCGGCCCTATGACCTGGGATCCCCGCGCGGCGAAGCTCGGGAGGGACATCGGCGAGGGTGAGGCATGGAGGTCCGTCGTGGACTCGCTCTCTGAGGTGGTCGAAGCCGCTGAGAGAAACGAAGTGGTCGTCACCGTCGAGCCGGTCTTCGGCATGCTGGTCCACGACTACTATACTGTGAGAGAGCTGCTCGGGCACTTTGACTCGAAGAACCTCGGGGTGAACCTCGACCCGTCGCATTTCGTGCTCTACGGCAACGACCCCGCATGGGCAGTCAGCAGGCTCGGGAAGAGGGTCAGGCACGTCCACGTCAAGGACGCCTTCGGGAAGCCGGGGTCGTTCGGGGAGACGTTCTCCTTCCCTTTCCTCGGCGAAGGCATCGTCGACTGGAGGGCCTTCTTCCTCGCCCTGCGAGATTCCGGATATTCGGGATTCCTCTCGGTCGAGTTCGAGAACGACGCCTACCTGAACAACATCTGCGACGGGGACTGGTCGGTGGCTGCGGTGCAGCTAAGGGACAGGGTTGAACGCTTCCTTCCGCGGTAGCCGGAGGACAGAAAAGCCCGTTACGCGCCGCCAGCGCCGGCATGACAACGGCAGGAAAGTGTTACGACTGACCACCTCCAAGATATCGGACAGAGTATACCTGATAGACACGCTGGCCATCGGGGACAGGAACACCGTCGCCGCGTACCTGCTCAAAGGGTCAAAGCTCGCGCTCGTGGACGTAGGCTACGCAAGCTCGGCCGACGTCGTCCTTGCGGGGTTGAAGGAGCTGAACGTCGAACCGTCGGATGTAGACTATCTTATACCCACCCACGTCCACCTTGACCATGGCGGCGGTACCGGTCACCTTCTGGAGAGGATGCCGAAGGCGAAGGTGATAGCGCAGGAGAGGGGCGTGCCGCACCTCATCGACCCGAGCCGCCTGGTCCAGAGTGCGACGAGCGTCTTCGGCGAGGAGATGATCCGCAGATTCGGCACGCCGAAGGGCGTGCCCGCCGAGAGGATCACGGCCGTCGGAGAGGAGACGCACCTCGAACTCGGAGGGTTGTCTCTCACGGCCATCCATTCGCCCGGACATGCGCCTCACCAGATATCGGTCTATGTCGAGGAGGAGAGGGTGCTCCTGGCCGCTGACGCGGTGGGCATCGTGTATCCGTCGCTCGGCGTCCTCATCCCGACCACGCCGCCTCCGAGCCTCAACCCGGAGCAGCTGAGCAGCACCGCCGAGAAGCTGTCGCAGCTCGACCCCAGGCTGCTTCTTGCGCCCCATTTCGGCGTAAGGACCGACCCAAAGCGCGTCCTGGCCGAGACCACAGTCAAGACCAACGAATGGGTAGCCCAGGCTAGAGAGATGAAGAAGAAGGGCCTCTCGGCCGACGCGATCGCAGCCGAGCTGAAGGCCGGCGTCCTGAGGGAAGCGGGGCTTCAGGCGGGGGACTTCCCCAGTTACGCAGACGTCTCGGTAAGGACGAACGTGATGGGGATAATGCACTATCTGGAGAAGAACCCCTGATGACGACGGACAGACGGTTCGCCGCATTCAGCAAGACGGCGTCTCCTCCGAGGATGCGGAGGATGCCAGGAGGAGGGATGTGCATCTCCGCGTTCGTCATCGTATCGAAGCGCGACGACCCGAGGAGCATCCTCCTGGGGAAGATAGACAAGAGCGCCAACTGGGACCACATAGGCGCCCTGGACGCCAAGAGGGTCGAGCGCCACAGCGCCGGCTGGATGCTCCCGTCGTCGCACCTCATGCTCTACGAGACACCGGAGGGGGCCGCCAGGAGGATTCTGAGGGAGCAGCTGCGCGTGCGCGACATGAAGGTAACCGGCCCGCTGGCCTTCGTCGACACCTCTGGAAAGGACAACCACTGGGACATCGGCTTCATCTTCCTCGGGGAACGGGAAGCCGTCCCGAAGAGCGACGCCTGGAAGGAGCTGAAGTTCGTGGATACCGGCACGCTCAATCGGGACGACGTCGTGAGGTCACAGGTCGACGTCCTAGCCTACGCCGGCCGATGGAAGGGCCAGCAGGCCTGAGACTCAGCAAGACTTAATCAGGGCACGGGGCGCGCTTGGCGGATTGGACAAAGGCCTGTCGACCAGCAGGTGGCGCGCTCTCGCCTCAACCTCGTTCGGTCATCTCGTCAACGACGGGTGGGTCACTTTCATCCCCCTCATGGCTGATCTCATCGTCAACGAGAACCAGACACCCCTGGCCATAGTCACACTCATCTCGGTGTCGTTCTATTCATCGTCGGCTCTGCTCAACTTCTACGTCGGCCATCTTGCGGACGCGAGCAGGTCCCAGGGAAAGATGATGTCGATGGGGATAGCGATCATCTCGCTCAGCTACCTCGGGTTCGATTTCGCGCTGGGGCATCCGGCAGACACGCTGCTGTACTTTGCTGTCGCGTTGTTGTCGGTCCTCGCCGGCCTCGGGAGCGCGTTCTACCACCCAATAGCCGGCTCCATCGTCCAGAACTCCTTCAGCTTCAACAGCCGGGGAAAGGCTCTCGGCGTGAACGGGGCGTTCGGACAGGTCGGATCGGCCGCCTTTCCCCCCATCTTCTTCGGTATCGCACTCTTCCTTACCCAGCGCGGCTCGCTCGCCTTGCTTGCGGTTTTCGGTCTCGCTGCCTCGGTCGCCATATGGTGGGGACTCAGCGGCTACAGGAACAGGACGATGGCCCCGAAGGGCGAGAGGCGCAGCCTGAGGAAGGTCCTGACGAGGGGCATCGTGATCCTTACGGCGATAACTGTCGTGAGGGCCATGGCGAACACCGGGGTGTCCGTCTGGCTGCCCACGTACATCACCTTCGTCAGGGGGGAGGGGGTCGGCTCGCTGCTGGGATACACGATAGCTGCCACCTTCATAGGGGCGATACCCGGTCAGCTGGTCTTCGGCGCGCTCGTGGAGCGACTCGACAAGCGGTACGTCCTTGGGATAAGCTCGGCGGGCGCAGGACTCGCCGTGCTTGGCTACATCTGGACCGAGGGAGCGGCCGCCCTGGTCTTCATCGTGCTGTTCGGTTTCTTCTCGTACACCTCCTTCCCCACCCTGCTCAGCCTGGCTTCTGACTATGTCCCTGCGGCAAACTGGACTGCGGCGAACGGTTTCGTCTGGGGATTCGGCATGATGGGAGGGAACGTATTGGGTCCTGCGCTTACGCAGGCGATAATCGGGAACGACTATGCGAGGTTGAACACCGCGTTCACACTGCTCGCGGTGCTTGGCCTGGCCGGCGCGATTGTGACGCCGCTGCTGAAGAAGGGAGAATACGCCAGAGCCAACAGAGAAACCGGAAGAGAAACGGTGTAGTCCCGCGGACTCTGCCGCGGGAGCTCAGGATGGGCCTTCTATTCGAAGTCGCCGCCGCCCATCCCGCCCATTCCACCCATTCCGCCTCCGGGCGGGCCGCTTGGGCCCTTGGACTTGCCCGACGCGATGACGTCGTCGATGCGAAGGATCATGTTGGCCGCCTCGGTAGCGGACCGGATGATCTGCTCCTTCACCGCGAGCGGCTCGATGACCTGCTCCTTGTACATGTCCTTGACCTTGCCCTCCTTGGCCTCGACACCGAACCACTTGCCGCCCTCTGCGTGTTTGGCCCTGATCTCCACCATTGTGTCTATCGGGTCCAGCCCCGCGTTGGTCGCAAGAGCGATCGGGATCGTCTCAAGGGCCTCGGCGAACTTCTGAGCAGCAAGCTGCTCCCTGCCGCTGAGCTTCTCGGTCCACTTCAGGATCTCGCCTGCCATCTCAGCCTCGGGCGCCCCGCCGCCTGCTACAATCGCCGGCTTCTCGATGACGTCCTTGGTCACCATGAGAGCGTCGTGGAGCGAGCGCTCGGCTTCGTCGACTATCCTCTGCGTACCGCCTCTGATGAGGATGGTCACGGCCTTGGGGTTCTTGGCTCCCTCGATGAATATCCACTTGTCCTGTTCGACCTTGCGCTCCTCTACGAGTTGGGCGTTGCCCAGGTCCTTCTCGCTCAGGTCGTCGAAGTTGTTTGCGACTCTCGCCCCCGTGGCCTTCGCCAGGTTGGTCATGTCGCTCTCCTTGACGCGTCTTACAGCGAGAACGCCCGCCTTTGCGAGATAGTGCTGAGCGATGTCGTCGATGCCCTTCTGGCAGATGAGCACGTTCGCACCGATGGCGCTGACCTTGTCGGCCATGTCCTTGAGCATCTTGGTCTCCTCGTCGAGGAACTTCTTCATCATCGACGGGTCACTGATGTTCAGCTTGGCGTCGAACTCTGTCTTCTCTATCTCGAAGGCGGTGTTCACCAGCGCTATCTTTGCGCCCTCGATCCGCTTCGGCATGCCAGAGTGCACCACTTCCTTGTCGAGGACGAAACCCTTGATCAGGGTCGTATCCTTCAGTGAACCGCCGGGCTTCTTCTCGACCTTGATGTTCGCGAGGTCTACCTTGTATTCCTCGCCGCGCTTCTCGGACACCTGCACCGCAGCACCGACCACGAGCTCCGCGAGGTCCTGCGCCTCACGCGAGACGAGCTTGGTCTGCATGCTGGTCCTTGCGATCTTTACGAGCCACTCCTTGTTGGTCGGTCCGACCCGCTCTGCTATCTCCTCTAGGACCGCGATGGCCTTCTTGGCCGCCTTGTTGTACCCCTCGACGATCACCGTAGGGTGAACGCCCTTGTCGATGAGCTCCTCCGCCTTCTCGAGCAGGGCTCCCGCGAGGATGACCGCCGACGTCGTGCCGTCGCCGACTTCGTTGTCGGTCGCCTTGGACACCTCCACGAGCATCTTTGCCGCCGGGTGCTGGACGTCGATCTCCTTGAGCATCGTCGCGCCGTCGTTGGTGATAGTCACGTCACCGAGCGAGTCGACGAGCATCTTGTCCATGCCGCGCGGACCAACCGAACTTCTCACTATCTCGGAGATGAGCTTCGCAGCCTGGATGTTGTTTCTCTGGGCTTCCTTGCCCTTCGCCTGGCTGCTGCCCTCCTTGAGGATAAGAACGGGTGTACCGCCGGAAGTTACAGCCGGAATAGCAGTTGTAGACATATTTTCCTATAACACCACGCCAACTATACAACTTCGAGTTGTATATAAAAAATTCGGCTGTGTCTTGGCGGCTTCCACCGGCCGCCCCGGGACTAGTTCTTGTTCGTCCTGGCGCCCTTGCCCAGCTTCTTCTCTATCTCGGCCGCCAGCCTGAAGTCGAGGCGGGTGAGTCCTCCCTCGTCGTGGGTCTGTATCTTCAGGGTCACGGTCGTCCAGACGACGTGGATGTCGGGATGGTGCCCCAGCTTCTCGGCGACCAAGGCGACCTTCTCGACGAAGGCGATTCCGTCCATGAACCGCCTGAACTTGAACGCCTTGCTGATGAAATCGTCCTCTCTCTTCCACCCAGGAAGCCCTGCGAGCTTCTCCTCGACCTGCTCGGGCGTGAGTCTGGTCAACGGTTTCCGATGGCGCCGCCGTCTTAAAAGTCGTTGGGGCCGCGATCCGTTCGCGTTGTTTCTAGTACGAGGACAAGGCATGTTGACATCCCCCAATTAACTACGCGTCAGAGCCGTGACTTCCGTGGAGAAGACCAAGCTAGCGAGAGCTGCGGTCGATGCATTTGTGCGCGCATCCCAGGACAAGATGGAGGTGTTCCGCGTGATATCGGACGACAGGGCTAGCAAGAGCGTGAGGCTCGCGGTCAAGCCTCCGAAGGTCGCGAGCTCGCTGAAGAAAGCGGGGATAGTCTTGATCCTTACGCCCGACCCGCTGACGGCCGTGCCGGGCGTCGCGATGATAGGGGCCTCCTACGCGATGAAGAGGAGAGAGGCCATCGGGCTGGAGGACGTCGTCAAGCAGGCGAGGAAGACCGTCAGTGACCTGGAATCGCTCCTCTAGCTGCGAATAATTCTTTAAGCGGCTAAATTCAACTCGCGAGGATTCATCGATGGATGTCAAGCCCGTCAAGGGATTGAAGGTCAAGATCAACGCGTCAAGAGAGGCGGTGTTCGGCGAAGACGGGGTCGAGGTGAAGAAGGTTCCGTCCCCGGTGGGCAGGTCATCCGCAGGGACGCTCACAGGAAGGACCCTCGTCGGGTACGCCGAGGTCGAGATGGCCGCACTGGACGGCAAGAATCACTGGTACCCGGTCGACCAGATCTTCACCGAGAAGGGCGACAAGGTCGTCGAGGAGGAGGTCGCCATCGAGGTGCCGGAAGACGCAGAAGAGGAAGGAGACGGGGAAGAGGAGTAGCACCTCTCTTCATCTTGGCCTAGCTGCTCCGTCGTCGCTGCTTCTCAGTGTTGCAGAAGCTTTCTGTCCGCGAGGTCACCTGCAAGAGCGTGCTCCACGAGATGGACGGGAGCCGCGAGTATGCGGCGAACCTCTACAAGGGTCGCAGCCATGGATGCGTCTACTGCTACGCGTCGTCGCTGATACACGACGGGAGTGGGTGGGGGGAGCTTCGTGGATGTCAAGGTCAACGCACCGGAGGTGCCGGCTGGGGAGGTCCGCCACCTCAGGAAGGGCGTCGTGTTCCTCAGTAGCGGCAGCGGCCCGCATCAGCCGGTAGAGGCGAGGTACGGGTCACGCGCATGGTGCCCAGGGCGCTTCTCCGGCATGATTTTCCCGTCGTCATACTTACCAGGTCGCCGCTCGTCCTCAGGGGCCTTGACATACTGAAGTGGATGAGCTGGGTCAGGGTAGGTTTCTCGGTCTCGTCAGTCCCTGGGATGGCCTATGAACCGGGCGTCGTCCCCATCAGCAGGAGGATAGAGACGCTGAGGAGCCTGGCCAGGGAGGGAGTGAAGACCTGGGTCTCTATGGCGCCTCTGGTACCTGGGCTGATGGGCATAGAGGTCGAGGAGCTTCTCAAGAGCCTGAAGGCTGCGGGCGCCATATCGGTGAGAGCGAGCGCGCTGCGGTTCCAGGGATGCGAGCTTTCGAAGCGGATGTTCGAGGCAGTCGCCGGTGTCCAGGCTTCGGAGCTGATGACTGGTGCGTGGGAAGCTGTCGAGATGGCCAGGAGGCTGATACGCAGCCTCGGCTTCGAGCCGATCGAGAATGTCTTCGACTGGAAGCCGTCGGGACCGACCGACGAGCACATACCGTGGGGCTAGACGTCCCCATAAGCTAAAATCACCATCGGCTGCGGTGCCTGCGGATTGAGTTTGGAGGACCATAGATTACCCACGGTGTCCGAAATCGAGGTAGCGCGCGAAAGGATATCCGGCGTCGCGGTGCAGACCCCGCTGGTCGATTCGCCCTCGCTCTCCAGGAGGTTCGGTCGGGAGGTCTACCTGAAGCTGGAGTGCTTCCAGCCGATCAGGGTGTTCAAGATCAGGGGAGCGTACAACAAACTATCACAGACGAAGGAGGACAGCGTGGTCGCAGTCTCTTCGGGGAATCACGGCATGGCAACCGCTTTCTCCGCCAGGGCGTTCGGTAAGAGCTGTACCGTGATCCTACCGGAGAACCCCGTCCAGGAAAAGGCCGATGCGATAGCGGAATATGGAGCCAAGATCCTGAAGTACGGCAAGTATCACAACGAGCGGGAGGCCAAGGCGGAGGAGCTGGTCAAGGAGACAGGGGCGGCTCTCGTACATCCGTTCAACGACCCGGCGGTGATCGCCGGGCAGGGGACATGCGGCCTTGAGATGGCCGAGCAGCTTTCACAGTTCGACTCGGTCGTCGTCCCGGTCGGAGGAGGGGGACTCATATCTGGGATAGCCATAGCCCTGAAGGCAAAGAAACCGGGCGTCAAGATCTTCGGTGCAGAACCGACTAACGCTCCCAAGCTGGAGGCGGCTCTTAAGGCGGGTAGGATGACGTCGGTACCCGACCCGAGGTCCATTGCCGACGGGCTGATCGCTCCGTCCCTGGGCGACCTTACCTTCGAGGCGTGCTCCAAGTACGTGGATGGCGCGTTCACGGTGACTGACGAAGAGATACTCGCGGCGATGAAGATAATCGTAAAGGAGGCCAGGATATTCCCGGAGCCTTCGGCTGCGGCGAGCGTCGCGGCGCTGCTGGCGGGGCGAAACACCGACAGGCTCGGGAAGAGGATAGTCTTCGTCATCTCTGGCGGCAACGTCTCGCAGAAGCTCCTGGCTCAGGTGCTGACATCCTAGTCCCGCGCGCCGAGCCTGACCGCCCTCCTCGGGTTGGTCTCTCGCCCGAAGACCTCGGGATGGATGACCTTCGCCAGCAGTTCTAGGCCGTCGACCAGCCTGGGACCCGGTCGAGAGAAGAAGGCCGAGCCGTCGGCGGCGTACACCTCTCCATTCCTGACCGCCTTCAGTTCGTCCCATCCCTTGAGTCTAGTCAGCAGCCCGGCGTCTGCGGCCGCGCGGTCCACTCCGAAGCCGCATGGAATGAGCAATATCAGCTCCGGGTCGGCCAGGATTACCTCAGGCCAGCTAGCCCTCCTCGAGACCTCGCCAGGCCTGCCCAGCAGCTCGAGGCCTCCCGCGAGGGCGACCATCTCCGGGACCCAGTGACCGGCCGCGAAGAGAGGGTCGTACCACTCGGCGCAGAAGACGCGCTTCCGCGGAAGCCCGGCGGCAGCGTCGCGGATGACCGCTATCCTCCTGCGCAGCGAAGCGGTCAGTTCTTCCGCCTTCTCCCTCACCCCGCACGCGGCTCCCACGGTGAGGATGTCCTGCAGCATGCCCTCGAGGCCACCCGGCTTGAGCGACAGCACGGTGCACTGGGTCGAGAGCTCGGAGACCGTCTTGAGTACGTCCCTCAGGGAGACGGAGCAGACGTCGCAGAGCTCCTGGGTGATGATGACGTCCGGCCTGTTCTTCAGCAGGACGTCGCTGTTGATCTTGTACAGCCCGTGGCCGTGCAACGTGTCGTCGACCACCCTCCAGTCTATCTCGTCCTGCCTCATCGTGGTCGGGTCCAGGAGGGACTGAACGACGACGGGCTTCGACCGGGCGTCCGGCGGATAATCGCACTCGTTCGTGACACCGCACAATTGGTCTCCAAGGCCGAGGGCATAGACCATCTCGGTAGCGCTGGGGAGGAACGAGTAGACTCTCAAGCCGCGCGCATCGAAGGCGCACGGATGATTTAGAGTTTGTACGTGCCGCTTTGCGGTTTATAAGAAGACTCGGAGTTCCCGAGCGCGGCATTGTCCTCAGATATCGCCTACAGGCTCTCCGAGCAGACCAAGGGTCTTGTCTCCAGGTTCGAGGGCAGGGTCACGAGGTTCCGGGGCAGGGACGACCTGCTCCAGCTTCTGAGGCCTCTCGACGCGGAGGCTGCCGACGAGTTCGCCAGAGGCTACTTCGGCGAAGGTGACCACACCGCCATCGGCATCGACGGGTCCAGGGCCTTCGACGAGCGGTTGCAGATGATGCTCTTCTACGCAAATGCGACGGGCTACAGCTGTCCCTTCAGGGTGGGCGACGAAATCAGCTTCGACCTAACGAGAGCCTCGCGTACGGGGAGGCTCTCCGCCTCGGCTGCAATCCCCCTGTGGGCCGAGGACTTTTCGGACATCCTTCCCGACACGCCGGAGGTCGACCTCGAGATCGAGTACTCGATGGAGAAGATCCCCAACTCTTTCATGGTCCTCGCAGAGCTGTATCTCGCGACGCGGGCACTCGACAGCGCGAGGATAGTCTTCATGGACAGGCCTCTCTCGGGGACCTATTCGACTCTCTCGAGGGACGCCCGGCTTCTGATGAAGAAGGGGGCGACCAACCTGGCGAAGTTACCGGGCGTCGCGCGCCAGAACACGCTCATGGACCTCAGCCTTGCGGTCAACCTCGGCGCCCCTTTCATGGAACTTCCTCGCAGAAGGAGGTTCGCATCCCACCGCATGCTGAGAGCCCTGATGAACGATGACCTCTCGTCCGGTGAGCTCACCGAAAAGCTCGGTCTGGACGACAAGCAGCTCTCTGCCGCGATGAAGAGCCTCAGGAAGTATGACGAGAACTATGGAGGGCGTCTTCTTGAGGACGCCGGGCCCGGGCGCATCAAGGTCAGGGAGGGGGTGAGCGAATACTGGTCCAGGTCGGTGCAGCTTGCGCGCGTCTACGTCGACAGGGTGTACGAGAAGGGAGAGTCCCCCCTCAGCGTCGGCGAAGAGGAGTGGCTGACGATCCTCGACGTAAACACGGTATCTCTGATACTGCTGCTCTGGCTATGCGAGCAATCGGTGCGGAGGAAGGTCCTGCTCATCGGCCTCGCAAAGGACACCACGGCGACGGATATCCACAGGGCCGTGCTCCCCTTTACGATCAAGAAGGAGTTCGTGCGTCCGAAGACGCCTCCGCCCAGCCTCAAGAACGACAGGGCCTTCCTGAGCATCCTTAGCGCCATGAACCGGGAGCTCAAGATCCCGTGGAGGACATCCGGTTACGACTCGGCCTTCTCCACGATGGTCGCGACCGCTACCGGCGAGTTTGTGCCCGCAAGGAAGGTTGTCTCGCGGGAGGACGTCTTCATCAGGGGCTTCTTCCAGTCCAGGAGCCTCGGGAACAACGACAGGATAAGGTCGCAGGTCTTCTTCTTTGACAGGCTCTTCGACGCCGAACGTGACACCGACGGCGTGGAAAGCATAGACGTGAAGGAGAACGCCGGGCTGACAGCGGTGTCGCCATACTATGAGGGGGGAGAGATGAGCGCCGTCTCCAACCTCATCCTCAGGATACTCGCGCTTACGGACAACCCCGAGGTGTACGAGGCCTTCGGGCACAACCAGCTGCTCTACCTCGCGGACAAGGCCGTGAAGTCCGAGATCAGGCTGATGCGGAGCTCGCTCCGGGCCGTCGCCGACCTCAGACTGGGCTCGATAACCAAGCGCGAACAGGTCTACGGGATAATGACACCTTATAGAGAGCAAAGGGCGGGCACGGAGGCGTCGCGCATGAGAGAGGCCTCCAAGGTTGACTGAGCGGTCCCAGCAGGTCTTCGATGACCTGGACGGCAAGTTCGATGCGAGGCTGAGACGCGTCTTCCCTAGCACCAAGACCGCCAAGAGCGGCGACCAGGAGATCGTGGTGACGAACGTGGTCGCGACGGTGGAAGCGAGGTTCGATTTCCAGACGCTGGAGAGGCTCTACTCTCCCAACTTCGTAGCGGTCGAGAAGCAGGGGGGGAGCGAGACCAGCTACCTCATATTCGAGGTGGTGGGAGTGAATCCCATCCATTTCCAGATGCTCGGGATGGACGTCTCGATGCCCACGCTCCTGAGGAGGGAGTATCTGGATACGATCAGCGAGAGCTGGGGAAAGTCTCAGGAGACCTGGATCGATATGTCGGCCGTCCCGACATGGTACTCGATGAAGGTCGAGGACGGAAGGCCGAAGTTCGAGAGGTCGCGAATGCTCCCACTTGCGGGTGCCAAGGTCCACCTGCTCTCGACGAAGACCGTAGAGGACTTTCTGTGCTATCCAAACGGGGAGACCGTCGGGACGATGCTGGGTTTCGAACTGCCCCTGACAATCAGCCTCGAGAACCTCATCAGATACCATGCGGGGATCTTCGGTTTCACGGGAGCCGGCAAGTCAAACCTTACCAGCGTCCTTCTCAGAAAGGTCATGCGGTCGAAGACCGATATCACGACTGTGGTGGTCGACGTCTCCGGCGAGTACGCGACCCATCTGATCGACCTCCTGGAGACCGACGGCAGGATACTCTCCTACGAGACGATCGACGACGAGGAGCAGCTGTACAACTCGCAGGTCATACCCGAAAGCCTCGAGGGGTCAGTCGGGGACGATGCGGTCCGGAGGATATTCTCCTCCCTCATGAACAAGAAGCTGGTCCAGAAAATCTCCTTCGGGGCGGGTTCGACCGCGCTCGACCTGTCGTCGCTCGAGGAGCTGCTAAAGACGACCGCCGAAGAGGGGAAGACGGGAGCGGTCGTAGCGAAGATCGCCCTCGAGAGGCTGGAACTGGAGATGTTCAAAGAGAGGTCCCTGCGGAGGAACATCAAGCTCTCAGAGCTCGACGATGACTCAAAGTCGAGTCTGATCAGGATGCTCGACGACACCCGCAGGAGCCTGAACGACCGGACCGCCCTCCACGCCGAGATTAAGGCGATATCGGAGTACATCGACCAGCCGAGCCGGGGCGACGGACCCTCTGAGGAGGAGCTGACCCCGGAGAAGCTCGCCTGGGAGCTCGTCAACGACAAGGCACCCCGCCTCAACGTGCTCTACCTGCCAGAGCCGAGCGAGGCGAGGATGATAGTCAGCAGGCTCATCAAGAGGCTCCTCAGCCTTCGGAAGAAGCAGGGAAGCAGGAAGAAGATACTCGTGGTGCTCGACGAGGCCCAGGAGTACATTCCGTACGAGCCGAGGGACAGAGACGGGACGGTGAACTCGAACTTGGCTGTCGAGTCGCTGCTCCGGCAGGGGAGAAAATACCGCATCCACTGTTGGCTGGCCACCCAGAGGGTCGCGAGGCTGAACGTCTCGGCGCTACAGCAGTTGCACAGCTACTTCGTCAGCACTCTCCCGCGGTTCTACGACAGGATGGTGATATCCGAGTCCTTCGGGCTCCCGCTGGAGGTCCTCGAGAGGACGGCCCAGCTGGACACCGGTGAGTGGGTCTTCGTATCCTACAAGGCCACGAGGCGCAAGAACGTCCCCGTCTTCCTTCGGACTGAAAACAACGAAGACGCGGTCGAAGAATACCTGAACTCTAGTGCGACCTGATCTTCGACGCGTCCGGGAGGATCATGAACCCCTCCTCCTCCACCCCGATCGCCAGGTAGTTCCCGTCCAGGTACATCTTGCCGAGTATGGCACAAGTCACGGCGTCCAGTTCGTCGGCCGTGATGTCCTTCTTCTTGATGCCTCCCGTTACGCCGAACTCGACGAGGGCGCTGCGCAGCTTCTCCAGCCCCGCCTGCTTCCTCGGCATGCCGAGCATGTCCTGCACCGCCCCCGGATAGCCCTCTATGACGTCGAATCCGTCGTCCCCGAACACTTTCCGCAGCCTCATCCCGCGTTCGGTCAGCATCCTCATGGGACCCAGCGAGATGGGGAAGAAGCGGATCTTCATCCTGAGCAGCTCCTTGTCGCATGCGCGAAGGTGGGGAGGGCCCCTCTGCTCGAGGCTCGCCCTCCCCTTCGGGAGGAAGAGAGGGGCGTCTATGCTCACAACATCAGGGTCGGCCATCCTTGTCTCGGAGATTATCTCTTCGTCCGTGTGAAGGACGGAAGTGACGCAGAGGCTTCTGTGGAGCAGGCAGAAGCCGGTGTCCCTCTTCGGACTGCCCGCGAGGTCCAGCCCCACGACGTTCAAGCCGCGGCGGCTTCGGCGTAAGGCGTATTAATAATACGCCGAATAACGCCTTTATAGTTGACGACTGGGTCGTCGATAATCACCTATGGCGGGCGTTGGGATAGAGGCCCTTTACGTTTATTCGCCGGGATTCTACGTCGACAACGCAGAGTTGGCGGCCGCTAGGGGAAAGGACCCCAAGCACTTCACCGAAGGTGTCGGTATCAAGACGTTCGCGGTCGCACCTCCGAACGAGGACCAGGCGAGCATGGCTGCGACCGCGGCCTATAGGCTGATGCAGAAGTTCGGGGTCTCTCCAAGCGACATATTCAGGGTGGACACGCCCACGGAGAGCGGCCTGGACGGTTCGAGGGCTCTCGTTTCGGACGTCATCGGGATGCTGGAGGACGCGTACGGGAAGGGGACGCTCTCGCACGTCCTCGGCTACGAGCAGAAGTTCGCGTGCGTCTCCGGGATCGAGAGGCTGCTGGACACGAGCGCTTGGTTCGGTGCAGGCTGGAACACTAGGAGGTATGCGCTCATCCTCGCGACCGACGTGGCGAAGTACAACCTCAACAGCGGAGAGGAGCCCACGCAGGGTGCCGCGGCGGCCGCGCTACTCGTGGGGAAGGACGCCAAGGTCCTCGAGATAGTGCCGGGCGAGCTAGGCTCAGCCATCAGGAACGAAAAGAGGGATTTCAAGAAGCCGGGCGGCAGGACCGTCGCCATGGTCGATGGCGCGAGGTCGTACGCCTCATACCTCAGCGAGATGAAGGAGGCGTGGCTCAATTTCCAGGCCTCGATAAGGCGCCTGGGACTGATCAAAATGCAGCCGGGCCAGTCGACCCTCGATTTCATCGACAGGGCGATCTACCAC
>CAZAMW010000012.1:0-1421 GCA_964486265.1 uncultured Nitrosopumilales archaeon
CGAGAAAGTCTGGCAGGCCGGTCAAGGTCGTCCTGGGCCTGAAGGAAGTGCTCAACAGGGCATCGACGTCGATAGGATGGAAGCAGAGGCGGTCGTTCGGCGGTAGCGATAGCGGTTCAGGGACCAGGTACGGCATGGGCATAGCCTGTGCCTACATACCGCCAGCCGCGGCCATGGGTAGCTCCGCCTTTGTAAAGCTGAACGAAGACGGGAAGGTCATCCTCGTCACCGGCGCCTCCGACACGGGCGCGGGCTCACTGACCGCGCTGATGATGATAGCCGCGGAGGAGATGGGGGTCGGGCTGCGGGATGTCGAGCTTCGGGGTGGCGACTCGGACTTCACCCCCTACGACGCCGGGGCGGTGGGGAGCAGGACTACACACACCGCCGGCAACGCGGTCCTGCGGGCGGCGAGGGCGGCGAAGGAGCAGCTCCTCGACGTGGCCGCAGCGATACTGAGGGCCGACAAACGCAACATAGTGCTGAAGGACGGAGTGGCCACCGACCCCGAGACCGGCAGGTCTGCGAAGTTCAGCGAGCTGGCCAGCTCGGCGCTGTCATCGAAGGGGGGCCCCATCGTCGGAAGCGGCTCCTACGCCATGGAGTATCCGGCCTATGACAAGGACTCTGTCGAGGGACACGTCCTGATGCCGTCGGTCATGGACCCCGCTTTTGTGGCTCACGCAGTGGTCGTCTCGGTGGACGAGTCCACCGGAAAGACGGCCGTGGAACGCTACCTGGCGGCACACGACGTCGGCCGGGCCATCAATCCCCTCGGGGTGGAGGGGCAGATACACGGAGGCGCGGTTCAGGGGATAGGATATGCGCTGTACGAGCAAATCCACCACGACGAGGCGGGGCTTACGGTCAACACTGACTTCGGCGGATACAAGCTCCCGACGATAGCGGACGTGCCCACAATCGAGGCCATCATCGTGGAAGGGTACGCCGGGGAAGGACCGTACGGCGCGAAGGCGGTCGGGGAGGGGAACATCGTGCCACCGGCTGCCGCGATAGCGAACGCGGTATTCGACGCTGTCGGCGTGCGGGTGCGGGACCTTCCCCTCTCACCAGAGAAGGTGCTGCAGGGCATGGAACTCGCCGATACGGTCCTATGATGACACGGAAAGAGATGGCTGCCTGCAAACTCCAGCATTGGCAAGCGTGATAGCCTTCGACGTCCTGAGGAAGTCGGACTCCTTGTGACGCGTCTCATTCCTCTGCTCGTAGGGCCGT
This sequence comes from uncultured Nitrosopumilales archaeon, assembly GCA_964486265.1. Classification (GTDB taxonomy): domain Archaea; phylum Thermoproteota; class Nitrososphaeria; order Nitrososphaerales; family Gagatemarchaeaceae; genus Gagatemarchaeum. The sequence goes on from CAZAMW010000012.1 coordinate 1,237, forward strand.
ACAGCCAACTTCATGTTTCTGCCCCCGATTGAGGCCTCACGCTTCCTCGTGGATGTGCTCTGCCTCGACCCTTATCAGAATCCGCTGGTCCTTCGGGATCCGGTCGTCGTAGGGGTACCTGGGCTTCCCGAGGTACTTCATGCTCATCCTGTCGATGTGCTCCTCAGCGCCCTTCTCAGAAACTC
>CAZAMW010000012.1:1431-15844 GCA_964486265.1 uncultured Nitrosopumilales archaeon
CTCCGACGGCCCTCCCCCTTATCGAGACGCTCGAGTACGGGTTGTCCTGGTCAAGGATGGAGATTGCGACCCGCTGGTCGCGTTTCAGATTCTTGGTCCGCTGCCTGCTTCTGGTCGTGTTGAGTACGATAGTGTCACCCTCGCGGTCTATCCAGAGGGGTGCCACCTGGGGCGAACCGTCTGGCATAAGCGTAGCCACGCTCGCGAAATTCTTTCCGTCGATGAGTTCCTTCGCTCTGGTAGATAATCTCATTTCTGAGACAGTTCCATCTTGGGTTCTAGTGTATGGTCTGATGTCGAGCATTTCAAGCTTCCCGCCTGGATATCGGGCAGACCGGAGTTGGAAGACGGTGCCCGCGGAGATTTCGCGGCTCAGTCCTCAACGTTGTCACTCCACTTTCAAGAGCTTAACGTGCAATCATCACAGCCGCGAAGGTCCGGGTACCCTCCCCTTGCTGTTGGTGAAGGGGGGCATCCGCGAAGACCGACAGACTGAAGGCGGCAAAGGCCCGCGGGGCAGTACGTAAGCGTTGGTCAGCGTGACGGATGTGCCCCTGCTATCACTATGGTCATCACCAGGATGACCATGGCAGCGGGAGTCGTCCCAAGACTCGGCATCTCTGAGACCCGCTCTAAAAAAGCCTTGTCCGTTTGCGGGACTACAAGACGACGGCCGAAGAGGCGTCGCCGGAGAGGGCGGGGCTTATCTTTTTTGCTCAGCTGAAGAACTCTTTCTCGAGCTCCTCGAGGATCGTCCTGACCGCGGCCTCCCGCAGGTTCAATGACTCTGAGATGCTCTCGGCGGTCTTGTCGTGCTCGTCTAGTATGTGGAACAACACGCGCCGCTTGTCCAGCTCGAGTTTGGCGACTATGGCGGCCGCCTCCTGCATCGCCTGGTCCCTGATTGCAAGCAGCTCGAACCGTTCCTTCTCGACCTCACCCATCTTCGAGTCGACCTCCTGGAGGATTTCCGAGAGCCGGGCGAGCTCGTCGCCGTCGTCTCTCTGGTCGATCGCCGTCCGCATCCGGCCACGAAGCTGACTTGGACTCCTGCCCCTGGGACCCTGGTCCAGCGCGACCCCCCTCTCGATGAAGGTGTTCGGCGCTAGGTCCATGGTTATCGATATGCTCCTGGCGAGGCAATACTTCTTCCTGTGGGGGCCGCTCGAGCTGCTCTCCATCGAGGAAGTTACCAGCCCGGCGCCTTCCATGATCGCGAGGTGCTTTGCGACCAGCGGCTGCCCGAGCCCAAGCTCCTTCGAGAGCTGCAGGGCGTAGCCAGGCTCGCGGCTGAGCCTCTTGATTATCCTACGCCTTACGGGGTTCTCGATCACCTGGAGGATCGAGTCGAGCTCTTTCTGCTCCATGGTCGCTCAACTTGAACAAAAAACGGGGACACCTAGTTAAGGTGCACCCTTCGGGCGACGCCCTTCCGCTTCCGCTCCACCTTCAGGAGCTTCAGCGACAGGATGCCGTTCTTCATGGTCCCGTCCGCCTTTCCGGAAACGACCGGCTCCGGGAGTGTCAGGTATCTGTGGAAGTACGAGTACCTACTGTACCTGCTGTCCGCCTTCTTTTCGTCCGACCTCTTCTCAGCCTTCAGCTCGACGACGTTTGAGCTGGCGTAGACCTCAACGTCCTTCTTGTCGAAGCCCGGAAGCTCGGCCGTGAGCACGAAGTGGTCGCCGCGGTCCTGGACCTCGGCATTGGGTTCGTTCCTCCTGAGCTCGCTCAGCAGCGGGCTCGAGTTGCGGAAGAAGGACCCAATGAGTTCGTCGAATGGAGCGACGAAGTCCTGGAAGCTGCTTGGGATGCCCAAGCTGGATGTTGCAAGTGATGTGGAGTCCGTTCCCTTCTGACTTCGGGACCTTTCCTTGGCGTTCTTTTCGTTCATGCATATCACCTTTGGTATATTACGGGTAGTAGTATACCATATATAAATATTGGGGGGTTTTTTACTGGCCAGACACACGTTACAAAGAAAGGCGGCCGCACTTTTCTTGCTCTCTTCCTGGTCGGTTCCCAGAAAGCAATAGCGTTCCCCTCGGGCCCATTCCGATGAACGACGAGCCCATCTAGAGGACCCTGACGGCCACTGCCGGTGATAGGGTGTCGTGATGCTTTGCGACCAGGCGCTTGCTTTGATAATCGAAGCGACAGAGAGCGGCTGCGCTAGGCGTTTATTATGCGGGGCTCGACCCTCCGCGACCCTTGTCGCTCGCCGAGAAGATCAGGATAGGCTGCAGTGGCTGGTCCTACAAGGACTGGGCTGGACCCTTCTACGCCAAGGACCTCCCGGCGGGGGACTACCTCAAGTTCTACTCCAGCGTCTTCGACTGCGTCGAGGTCGACTCGAGCTTCTACCGGATACCGAACCAGGTACTGATACGGCGATGGAAGACGGTGACGCCGGACGGGTTCGTCTTCTCCCCGAAGATGCCCAAGAAGATCACCCACGAAAACAAACTGGAGAACTTCGAGAGCGCGCTGACCTACTTCTACTCGGTGGTGGGCAGGCTCGGGCCCAAACTGGGCCCCATCGTCGCCCAGCTCCCGCCCTCGATCAAGGTCGAGAAGCACAAGGCCGTGATGGAGAAGTTCATCAACGCTCTCAACCCGAAGTATCAGCACGCCATCGAGTTCAGGCACAAGTCGTGGTTCACACCCGAGACGTACAAGCTGCTGGAGGATCACGGAGTGGCGATGGTCTGGTCGCTCAACATGTATCTGGAGACCCCTGCGGAGGTAACTACCAAGTTCACCTACCTCAGGATGGTCGGCGAACGAGACATAACCGAGTTCGGCGGGATCCAGAAGGAGCGCAAGGAGGAGATGGAGAAGTGGGCGCACAACCTAGAGGAGAAGGGCGACTCCTTCGACAAGGGCTACGTCTTCTTCAACAACCACTTCGCCGGCTTTGGGCCCGAGTCCGTCAACGAGTTCAGGCGGCTTCTCGGCATGATGGAGGCTGACTGGGAGGAGAAGCGGGACGCCGAGCCCGAACAGGAAAAGCTGACAGGGTTCTAGGCATGCAGTCCGACGGGCCGAGGACGATCTTCCACGCCGACCTCGACGCTTTCTACGTCTCCGTGGAGACGAAAGAGGATCCGAAGCTGCGCGGGCTGCCCGTCGTCGTCGGCGCCGACCCTGAGAACGGCAGGGGGCGCGGTGTCGTCGTGACCTGCTCGTACGAGGCGAGGAAGTTCGGCCTGAAATCGGGCATGCCCATATCGCGCGCTTGGAAGCTCTGCCCGACGGCGGTCTACCTCAGGCCCAACTTCGAGCTGTACGAGCGAGTCTCCAGGGAGGTCATGGGCACGTTGAGGGCGTTCGCCGACGCGTTCGAACAGACCGGTATAGACGAGGCGTTCCTCGACGTGAGCGGAAGGGTGGACAACGCCGAAGAAGCGAAGCAGCTCGCCCTCATCATCAAGAAAGCTGTCAGGGACGTGCACTCGCTCACCTGCTCGGTCGGGATAGGACCGAACAAGTCTACGGCCAAGATAGCGTCAGACATACAGAAGCCGGATGGCCTCACTGTCGTCCCCGCAGGCTCGGCAGCGGAGTTCCTCGCGCCCCTGCCCGTCTCCGTCATACCCGGAGTGGGCAAGAAGACGCAGGCTTTCCTCAGGGAACGCGACGTCGTGAAGGTCGCTGACCTTCAGGCACTGTCGGGCAAGGAGCTGATGCAGTGGTTCGGGAAGACCGGTGTCTGGCTCTGGGGGGTCGTCCATGCGCAGGAGCGGATCGCCGTCGTCGCCAGGGAGATGCCCAAGTCCCTCAGCGTCGAGAGAACATTCAGGGAGGATGTCGCTGACTTCGGCAGGGCCTACGCCGAGGCCGACGACGCGGCCCGCGAGCTGTCGGAACGCCTGCGTGAGGGCCCGTTCAGGTACAAGGTCGCAGGTATCAAGATACGGTTCCATCACTTCGAGACCCACACGAGGGAACGGACTCTCTCGGAGTACACCGACAGCGCGGAGGTCCTTCGCGAGACGGCGAGGACGCTGCTGAAGGAGTTCGAGGAGAGGGACGAGCTGGTCAGGCTGGTCGGCGTCAGGGTCGCGACTTTGGTGAGAGAAAACCCCGGGTTGTGATTACGCTTCAGAAGGAGGGTCCCGGATGAACGATGCTGTGTCGAAGGCCAGCCGCGCGCGGTAATCCGTACCTCATGTGCCATCATCACTGTGACTGGTTTGGGGCTTTTCCCGTCAACATATACACCGATTGACCGTCCCGAACACGTGGTAGCATGTTCTCAGAATCTGAGGTACAATACATACGGAGCCAACCGCTAGGGAGACTCGCGACCGTCTCCGGTGACGGGCAGCCCGACGTCGTCCCGGTGGGCTTCGAGTTCGACGGGAGGGACTTCTACATCGGGAGTATCATGATGAAGAAAACGAGGAAGTTCTGGAACGTCAGCAGAGGGAACTCGAAGGCGTCCTTCGTGATAGACGATATCAAGTCGCTGCGTCCGTGGAAGGTCAGAGGCCTGAAGGTGACGGGGAGGGTCGAGATAGTGGAGGTGGATGGAGAGGGAGGAAGGGACCTCAACCTGCGCATCAAGCCCGAGAAGCACACGAGCTGGGGCCTGAATGGCAAGTAAACGGGAAGAAAGAAACCCGCCGCCGAGGGGCTCACTCGGTTGTCCCCATGTCATGAGCTTCGCAGACCTTCTGCTCTTCGCCCCTCTTGTGATGTCGATCGGCTCCTCTGAACCGTGACGCGTAGACCGACACTGTACAACCAATAAGCCACTCGGCAGGGGGCAGGGACATGCGCCCGATAGACGAAATCACGAAGGACCTTGGCATCCCCGATGACGAGGTGACCCGGTTCGGAAAATGGAAGGCCAAGCTGTCATTCGCTGTGCCTCAGGGGGGCAGCAGGGGGAAGCTTATACTCGTCACTGGCATGACGCCGACGCCCCGCGGTGAAGGGAAGACGGTCACCTCGATCGGGCTGGCGATGGGGCTGTGCAGGGCGGGAAGGAGCGCCATCGCCTGCATCAGGCAGCCCTCGCTCGGCCCGGTGTTCGGCATCAAGGGAGGAGGAGCGGGTGGCGGAAGGTCGACTCTCGAGCCGATGCTGGATGTCAACATGCGCCTTACAGGCGACTTCGACGCGATCGCCGCGGCGCATAACCTCCTAGCCGCCATGGTCGACAATCACTTGTTCCATGGGAATGAGCTTGGGATAGACCCTTCGTCTGTTGTCTGGCCCAGGACGGTGGACGTCAACGACAGAGCCCTCCGGCAGATTACCGTCGCGCAGGGGGCGAAGAACGGTCCCACCCACCCGTCGAAGTTCCTGATAACCGCGGCCTCCGAGGTTATGGCGGTCGTATGCCTGAGCTCGGGCTACGCGGACCTCAAGGCGCGGCTGGGGAGGATTGTGGTGGCGTACACGAAGGAACGGGCTCCGGTCACCGTAGAGCAGGTCGGGGCGGTCGGCTCGATGGGTGCGTTGCTCCGCGACGCCCTTCTCCCCAATCTGGTCCAGACGAGCGAGGGGACGCCGGCGCTCGTCCATGGAGGACCCTTCGGCAACATCGCCCATGGCACCTGCAGCCTCCTCTCTATTCGGAGGGCGCTGGGTCTCGCCGAGTACACCGTGGTCGAGGCGGGCTTCGGCTCTGACCTGGGAGCCGAGAAGTTCGTCGACATCGCTTCGTACGTCGGGGCGCTCCACGCAGACGCCGCGGTCATAGTCGCGACGGTGCGCGGGTTGCGATATCAGGGAGGACTCGACCGCTTCGACGTGCCGGACGCTGCGGCGGTGGAACGGGGACTGGAGAACCTCTCCAAGCACATCGAGAACGTCCGGGTGCTGGGGATACGACCCGTGGTCGCCCTCAACCGCTTCGCCGATGACGCCGAGGATGAGGTCTCGCTAGTCAGAGACCTCTGCGCGACCGAGGGCGTGCCGTTCGAGATAAGCACGTCCTTCCTCGAGGGGAGCCAGGGCTCGCTGGGGCTCGCCCAGGTGGTGATGGAGGAGTCCGGCAAGGGCTCCGACCCGAAACCGCTCTATGACACTCGCGCTTCCGTGACGGAGAAGGTCCTGGCCCTCACGTCGAAGCTCTATGGTGGCGACGGCGCAACGTTCACAGAGTCAGCGACCGCAGACTCGAAGATGGTCGAGGCACTCGGCCTCTCGGCCAATCCCATCTGCGTGGCCAAAACGGCGCTTTCACTCTCCGACGACGCCACGAAGCGGGGCCGGCCTAGAGGCTTCTCCGTCGCGGTGCGCGCCGTCGAGGTCGCTGCGGGAGCCGGGTTCAACATAGTCCACATGGGCGACATCGAACGTATGCCCGGCCTTCCAAAGGTCCCCGCCGCCCTCAGGATACACCTTAGCGACGAGGGTTCTATATCCGGAGTGTACTAGCGCGTCGTTTCGGTCGCAACCGCGGCTTCAGCGGCCCCTGCTCTCGACGAAGTTGTCCGCTGCGCTGATGGTGCTGCACCAATCTCAGAATGTTGTCGAGCACCTCTACGGCCCCTACGTGTACGCTGAAATGGTATGCATTCGAGATGAACCCGCCAGCGCCTGGGACTCAGGCAAAGTTAGAATAAGCGGGAGGAGAAACCCTCAACGCGATGCGAAGTACGAAAGCGGCGGTAGCCGGCGTGAGGTCGGAACATGACTCTTAGGGGGGACATTGCGGCCTCGTTCCAGGCAAAGGGTCTCAGGTTCGTGTCGCTCAACGAGTCTACGGTCAACCCCCAGGGCTCGACCCTCGTCTACGACGACGCGTCCGGGAAGAGAGTCAGCAAGGAGAGTGGCATCAGGCTTCCTGAACTGGAAGATACCATCTCTGCGATCGACGCGATCGACCCTGACGACATGGCGGATTATCTTCTCAAGTGAGTGCGACCGAAGGGCTCACTTGTTCCGGTGCAGCATGTCGAACTTCTTCTTGGGTCCCTTGTAGTGCTCGTTCCGTGGGCAGTATGGCCCGCATTCCTCGCGCGCCGGATGATTGTGCCCTTTGACCTCTTCCTTCTCTTCGCGTTTGTGATACGAAGCCAATCTTAGAATTTTTGCGAGCCTCCGACTAAAAAGTTATTGTTTGTTAGGGGTACAGCGGAGCACACTCGCAAACTGGACGAGATCTGGGAGAAATTTCTTTATACGTACGCGCACTGATGACCAACTGAGGAACGTGGAAAGAGTACCTACAGGCATTTCAGGCTTTGACCAGCTGATAGAGGGAGGTTTTCCCAGGGGCAATCTCATCATTCTCTCGGGACCGCCCGGGTCGGGGAAGACCATCTTCGGATTCCAGTTCCTCTACGAGGGGGTCAGGAGAGGGGAGAACGTGATGTTCGTCACCTTCCTCGAAGACAAGAATTCGTTCTATTCCAACTTCCGGCATCTCGGATTCAACCTAGAGGAGCTGGAGAAGACGCACCGCTTCCACCTGATGAGCCTTCTCACCACGATGGAGGGGGGCGTATCCGAGTCGCTGAACATGGTGCTGAAGCAGATCTCCGACCGGAAGATCACCCTCCTAGTGATTGATTCTTTCACGGCGATGAGAGACGCGTTCAAGGAGCCCATGGAGGCTAGGATAGTCCTCAACACGATCCTGGGCAAAGTGGTCAGGCTCCTTGGCTGCACGACCCTGCTCATCGTCGAGAAGCCCACCCGCGGGTCCGACCACGGGTCGAGCATGGAGGAGTTCGTCGCCGACGGAGTGGTGAACCTAGAATCCTTTATGGACCGGTTGGAGATGCGGAGACGCGTCTTGGTCTCGAAGATGAGAGGCACCGACCACAACCTGAAGTACCAGGGGGTTGTCCTGGGCGAGAAGGGCATGCGCGTAACCCCAATAGTCGGATAGCCTTGATGTGTCGAGGAGTAGAAAACTGACCTCCGTCCCTCCCACCGCCATTATCGGCATACTGAGCATCGGGATAATCGTGGGGTGGGCGTACTACGCCATACGGCTGCTGGCCCTGAGCCGCAGGGGTGCCTTCGAGAGCTCCTGGCGGAACATAGCGCTGGGGGCCGTCGCCACCGCAACCGGGATAGCTCTTCTGACCGCGGCCACCTACGTCGGTGGGTCCTTCGTGGGCATCGCTGGCAGTGCGATGATCGCGATAGGCGGCGCCTTCATGTTCCTCGCGCTCGTCTCGCAGTACTCGATATGGAACAGGATGCTCTCGTCCGAGGACTCGAAGAAGGTCCTCGAGAGCTTCGCCATGAGGCCCGTCGGCAGGGTGGTGACCAAGGGCCCCTACCCGAGCCAGACCCCCCCGACGACGGGCGCGCCGGGCCCGACGATATCAGGGGACGGGAAGAAGACACTGCTCGAGTTCGACCCCGTCTCGGGATACGAAGGCTACGTCGCCCAGACGGTCAGGGAGGCGACCTCGAAGGGCTCTGCCGTCGCGCTATTCACCAAGCCGGGGAGCACTCTCTCCGGCCTGAAGGACGTCAGAATGGTCTTCCTCTCATACTCGGAGCAGAGCATACGCCTGAGCCAGGAAGAAGGCACCCTCTGGGTTTCGATAACGAATCCGTCACTCATACTCGACGCCTTCGCCACCGTCACCAAGGCGGACCCGGGCGGGAGGGTGGTCATCGACAACCTGACGGACATCATCCTCAATCTCGGCTTCGAGAGAGCCTACGACCTGCTGCAGCGGATGAACGACGTGGCCGGGGCCAGGTCAAGCCTGTTCCTGCTTCTCAACATCAAGGCTCACAGCGAGCAGGTCAGGGCCGCCTTCGAGGGATACGGAAACGCGATCCTCCGCTACGACGCCGACGGCCTGCACGTGCAGAAGGACACATCGCTATAGAGCAGTGCTGTAACGCCTATTACAGAGCCCTCCGGGCCTATTCGTAGGATGCCGAAGAAGAACCACGGACCGAGCACAAGGACGAGAGACCTGATGGAGGTGCCAGCGGTCATGATACCCCGGGGGGCTACCGTCGACGAGGCGGCGAGCATCATGTGGGAGAAGAACATCGGGAGCGTTATCGTCGTGGACGAATCGGGCACGATGGTGGGCATAGTGACCGAAAGAGACATGCTCTTTGCGATAACCAAGGGACTCACGGGCAAGGGCATACCTGTATCGAGTATAACCTCCAAGACCGACCTGATAGCGACGCCGTTGCAGAGCATAGCTACTGCGGTCGAGACGATGAGGAAGGGCGGGGTCAGGCACCTCCCGGTCGTCGACAAAAACGGAAAGCCGGTGGGTATGATTTCGATGAGGGATGCGCTTGACATCACGGGACCGATACTCGGACAGGTCCTGCGCAAGATATCCAAGACCTGACCGGCGGTAGCGGCCCCAGCGCGCGAGGTCGTCCGTCTGGACGAGAACGACGCCGAGGAGGTCCACGAGATCGAGGGTACCCTGTCTCTCTGACTCCCGTTAGCGCGTTTTGGATGTCGTCAGACGGACGCTGGCCTCCCATAGCTTCCTCGCCTCCAGCTCGTCGTACGACTCGTGAGACGAGACCTGCTGTCTCTTGTCCGCGAAGTACTTCCCTGTCACGCCGAGCAGCTCTGGGGCCGACGCGACAAAGACGGGCGTCTCTGCGCCCTTCTCTGAAGGGTTGAGGAATGGGCTCGCTGCGAGCATGACGGCTCCCAGCAGTCCGGCGCCGTCTCGACCAAGATTGGTCGCAACCGCCCCGGGATTGACGCAGTTCACCGTAACTCCTGTGGACTTGAGCCTGCGGGCCAGCTCGTACGTGAACATTACCATGGCCAGCTTCGCGCGCGCATAGGAAGTTGATGCCTTGTAGTGCTTCCTGGACTGCAGGTCGTCGAAGTCCAGGCGCGCCTTGAAGTGGAGCGCAGATGCGATGTTTACGACCCTGGACGGCGCGCTGGCCACCAGCCTCGACAGGAGGAGGTTCGTCAGGAGGAACTGGGACAGATAGTTGACAGCGAACATGGTCACGACCTTGTCCTCCGTCATCTCTCTCTTCGCTAGGACGATCCCCGCGTTGTTGACCAGGACGTCGAGTCTTCGGTACCGGCTCTCGAACTCCCTGGCGAACGCCCTCACCGAGGCCTGGGAAGACAGGTCGAGTAACAACAGGTGAACCTCGGGGCTCTTGCTCGCCGCCTTGAGCTCGTCAAGGGCCGCCAGGCCTCTCCCTCTGTCTCGGCATGCCAGCACCGTTGTCGCTCCCATCTTCGCAAGTTGGAGCGCGGTCTCCTTACCTATCCCGGAGTTGGCCCCCGTCACGACGACCGTCTTGCCGGCCATCAGGCGCGACTGGCTCATGGATCGCGATTCCCTGCAAGAGGCGAGTTAAGTTTTACCGCGTCGCACTAACCTTAAATCCAAAGCAACGAATTTGGGGACCAATGGCCGACGATGTCGCGGGAACTCGGAGAAGGCTCGCCGCGATCATGTTCAGTGATGTCGTCGGCTACACGGCGATGATCCAGAGCAATGAGAAGCTGGCTCTCGACGTCCTCGAGGACCACCGGAGGCTCCTGAGGCCTCTCTTCGTGAAACACATGGGTAGAGAAGTGAAAACGATCGGCGATGCATTTCTCATCGAGTTCGGGAGCGCGCTCGACGCAGTGACCTGTGCCATCGAGATGCAGCAGGCCATCCAGAGACGCAACCAGGACAGGACCGCCTTGACGCGAATCCAGATACGCATCGGCATACACGTCGGGGATGTCGTGGAGCGGGGCGGCGACGTCTACGGTGACACGGTCAATGTAGCCTCCCGCATTGAAAAACTTGCGGACTCGGGCGGTATCGCCGTCTCGGGACAGGTCTACGAACAGGTGAGGAACAAGACCAACTTCCCCATCGCAAAGGTGGGCGATTTTCAGCTCAAGAACGTGGAGTCTCCGGCCCCCGTGTACGCCGTGAGCGCGGTCTGGCGCGGCGTCCTGGCGCCTAAGAACGAGCGCGCAAAAAGGGTCGCTGTCATTCCTTTCAGGACCATCGGAGGCAGTCAGGAGGACGAGTATCTCGCTGACGGTCTCGCAGAGGAACTCGTCTCCTCCTTCTCGTCGGTTCCCGGCCTGAAGGTGATAGCCCGTACGTCCGCCATGAGATTCAAGGGCTCGGACAAGAGCGTGTCCGAGATTGGGAAAGAGCTGAACGCTGGCAACATCCTCGAGGGAACGATAAGGCGGTCGGGAGAGAGACTGCGGATTTCCGTCCAGCTCGTCGAGACGGAAAGCGAGGACATCCTATGGGCCGGAAAGTACGACAAGACACTCGAGGACGCGCTCGCGATCGAGGAGCAGATAGCAGAGGATGCGACGACCGCCCTGAAATCGAGACTGGGCGAGCAGCACGGCCCTGAGTCCCGGAGGAACATCACAAATAGCGGGGAGGCGTTCCTGCTCTACCTGAAGGGCCGCTACAGGCTTGCCAGGCACGGCCAGAGCGAGGTCGAGGCGGCATCGAAGTTCTTCGAGGAGGCCATCGAAAAGGATCCGCAGTTCGCCTCTGCCTACGCGATGCTGGCACAATGCCATCTTTTCCTGGGGTTCTTCGGTTTCATCCCCACGAAAAAGGCGTTCGAAGAGGCGCAGCCCCTGCTGAGTCGTGCCATCGAAATCGACGCCGACTTGGACACGGCGCACATGATTATGGGGCGGTTACTCATGGACAGAGACTGGGACTGGTCGGGCGCCGAAGCGGAGTTCCGTCGTGCTATAGAGCTGAGCCCCAACCGAGCGGAAGCCCACTATCGCTATGCTCTGCTTCTTCATGATGTCGGTAGGGGCGACGAAGCCGTGGCGGAGCTCGAGGCAGCAGATGAGCTCGACCCTCTCTCGGTGGCGGTCAACGAAGTGGCGGGAACAGTTCTCTACTATCTTGGAAGGAACAAGGAGGCGAAGGAAAGGTTCCTGCGCGTCATCGAGATAGAGCCGAAGGCGACCCTCGCCCATACGAACCTAGGCCTGGTCTACTTCGAGGAAGGGGACCTCGAGTCCTCGCTTCGGGAACTGCATCGTGCCCTCGAACTCGACCCGAACAACTACTTCTACAATGCCGACCTGTGCTCTGGATATTCACGGGCCGGGATGAAGAAGGAGGCCCGCGAGGTGATATCGCAGGCCGAAGCTGATGCAGGGTCGAAGGAGGTGCCCTTAGTGCCGATGGCGGGCATGCTTGCGTCTGTCGCCGAGAATGACAGAGCCATAGACCTTCTCGAACAGGCTTATCTGCAGCACTCAGCGTACCTCACGTCCCTGAAGGTCGAGCGATGGTTCGACGGGCTGCGCACGGACGAGCGATTCGTGGAGCTCCTGCGCAAAATGAGGCTGGCCTAGCTCATCGCATCAGGCGGAGCGTCCAAAAATCGTGTGCGAGCTTCGGGTCCAGGAGGTATGTGTACGGTATCGTGAAGTATCCGTCCATCCCCCAGTCCGCGCCATAAGAGTTCCTGGCGAGGAACCGACTGGTGGAGTCGTCATACCCACAGGCCAGTACGGCGTGTAGGCCCGCCACTTTCTCTCCCCTCTTCGGCATATTCACGATTCCCGTGTTTGCGACCTGCTGCCCTACGAAGCTCGCATACACCTTGATCCCAAACACGAACGGGAAGCCTGAAGCTATGCAAGACTTGAGCTCGTCGAGGCGGTGCATCATCCGAAAATAGCTGACGGTACGGTACCTCTTCGCTTGCGTGTAGCAGAGCGATTTTGGCTTGACCTTTACCAGTTTGACCTCGTACGGCCACATCCCTTCGTGCGGAACGCCCAGCTCGACGATGCTCTTGATGCCGTCCCTAATCTGACCGCCGGCGTCCTTGTCGACGGTACCCTCCGCCGCCCGTTCGTTGTAATAGATGAAGAGCCTGGCGGGGATGAACCGGTCCTTCATTCCCTGATGAATCTCATCAAACTCGACTGCAGCGGCTATCGCGTTGGCGGTGCACCCGTTGATGTTGCCCTGGTCGTACACGGGTGGGAGCTCCTCCCTGAGGTCGACCGCTTTGGGAAGTTCCTCCTTTACATTTAGCGAGGCGGAATACAACTTGTCCCGCTTGTCGCGAGCGTCCTTTACCCAGCCGAACTTCCTCTTCACGCGGACGAGACGCCCGCTGCCGGTTATAAGGCTTGGACCTGCAATCACCTTCAGTCTCGGCAGGACAACGATGAGTGAACGCGTGCCCGGGCGTAAAAGGACGAGCGACGAGTGCCAGACTCATCCCGTCTGCGCCCCTTCGGCGGTCACGATTTCAAGAAGGTCACGCGCTGCCCGCGACCCCGTACTGTGGCCCGGGTGGTACCTATTCGCTAAGCGCTTTGTTGCTTTTCCTCAGCCTTTCGGCGAGGACCTTCATCATTCCCATCGCGATGTCGGGATTGCCCTTTACGATCCCGGTGAACGTCCACGGACTGATGCAGAGTGTCGATGTCGGGGTCGTCGCGACCACGTCGGCCGACCTTGGTTGGTCGTTGATAAGTCCCATCTCGCCGAAGAAATCGCCTGCCGAGAGCGTGGAGAGAATTTTCCCCTTTTTGCGGACCTCGACGTTCCCGTCAAGGATAAGATAGAATCCGACCCCCGTCTCGCCTTCCCTGACGATTGCGTGGCCGGCATCGAAGCTGCGCTCGACTGCGCTCTTGGCAACGTTCTTGCGCTGCTTTTCTGAAAGCTCTGAGAAGAGCGACACCCTACCGATGAGCCTTCCGAGCCGCTCCTCGGACTCTTTCGTCAACAGAATTCGATGCTTTGCAGAAGATTTAAGCTATTCGTGGCGGCGGCAGCGGCGATACTAAATAGGCCCCGTGAGACGGCACCAGCAAATGTCTTCTCCGGACGAGACAGAGCTCGACGCAAAACTCATCGAAGTCGACCGGTCTATCGCCGAGCTCCAGGGGCTCAGGCGGGAGCTGCTCAAGTCCAAGAACGCCCTGCACTTGAAAACTGATGCGCACGCCTCCGAGGCGCCAAAATCCGGTACAGGCGACAGGGCGATAGAAAGGGCGCTGAACATGCTCGAGTGGCGGAGCTTCAAGAAGAGGGAGGGAGAGTGGACATTCATGAGGGACATGAAGGGCAATCTGGTGGAGGACCTCAAGGACGTGACAGGCTTTGTCGACGAGCTCCGGAGGGGCAAGCAGGTCGTCGTCGGGAAGTACAGGTACAGCGCATCCGAGGACAAGTTCCTCAACCGATATCCCGCCTGACGCGGAGCTTTCCGAGAGAGGACATCTATCGGTTAAATACCACGCGACACGACGAATTCTCCGGAGAGCTGGATCCGCCTGACAAGCAAGAAGACGGCCGCAATCCTTACGATAGTTGGCGGCGTTTTTTACATCATCGGGGGAGCCGTCGTCGCGGGTCTGGTGGGGCTGGTCGGTGGCCTAGGCTCTGGGTTAGGTGGCGGCTCTCTCGGGGTGTGTTCTTTCGTGGCTCCTTTTCCCTGCGACACCAACAGCACA
>CAZAMW010000013.1:0-15145 GCA_964486265.1 uncultured Nitrosopumilales archaeon
TCCGACAATCGATATGAGGGTCGGAATCTTAGATTAGTTCGAGGAATGTCATGCAAATCCACCATCAAACATACCTCACCGCAGCCACGCTAGCTTCTCTACAGAGTCTGGCCATGATTCTAGGCGTTCCTAAGGAGACTGTATTGGGTGAGAAGAGGGTCTCGGTCGTTCCCGATGCCCTCTCAAAACTTGCCGGTGTTTCGGTCGTCGTTGAACGAGGCGCTGGCGAGGCGGCGGGCTTCCAGGATTCGAGTTACGTGGAGAGGGGAGCGTCGATCGAGACTGACGCCGCCTCCCTCTACGCAAAGGCCGACGTCGTGCTCAAGGTCATGCCACCGTCTCCCGACGAAGCCGGGTCCCTCAAAGAAGGTGCCACCATGATCTCGTTCCTCTATCCCGTGACCAACCTCGAAGCGGTGAGGAGGATGGCTGCGAAGAAGGCGACGGTCTTCGCAATGGAGCTCATACCGCGCATAAGCCGCTCCCAACCCATGGACGCCCTCTCTTCACAGTCCAACCTGGCCGGCTACAAGGCGGTCGCGATAGCCGCGGACACTCTTCCAAAGATATTTCCGCTCATGATGACGGCAGCCGGAACGATCGCTCCCGCCAGAGTCTTCGTGGTTGGGGCAGGCGTCGCCGGCCTGCAAGCCATCGCGACGGCGAGGCGGCTGGGCGCGCTGGTCGAGGCGTACGACGTCCGACCCGTGGTAAAGGAGCAGATAGAGAGCCTCGGAGCCAAGTTCGCGCAGATGCCCGCCGAGGCCAAGGACGCCCAGGACGCGGGCGGCTATGCGAAGGTTCAGACCGAGGAATTCTACAAGAAGCAACAGATGTTCCTGGCCGAACGGGTACGGGAATCCGACGTCGTGATTGCCACCGCCCTCATTCCTGGCCAGAGAGCCCCGACGCTCGTCACGGAGGACGCCGTCAGGGGTATGCGTTACGGTTCGGTCGTCGTCGACCTGGCGGCGGAGCAGGGTGGTAACTGTGCCCTCACCGAGCCCGGCAAGACAGTCGTCAAGTACGGTACGACGATAATCGGCCCGCTCAACCTTCCCTCATCGATGGCACCGCAGGCGAGCCAGATGTACGCGAGGAACATCGTCTCGTTCCTTCTCGTCATCATGAAAGATGGGAACCTCGTCGTCGACACCAAGGACGACCTGGTGAAGGGACCTCTAGTTGTCAACAAGGGTGAAGTCGTCCACCAAGGAACGAAGACGGCGCTGGGAGTGACTCACGCGGCGTGACCGCCATTCCGAACGACGTAGCGGTCAACCTGCTCATATTCTTCCTCGCCACATTCCTCGGGCTCGAGCTTGTCCGACGCGTCTCCCGACTGCTGCACACACCCCTGATGGCGCTCACCAACGCCATCTCGTCCGTCTCGATCGTAGCAGCCCTCATAGTCCTATCGGACCCGAAGGACGACCTTGTACTCTTGCTGGTCACGGTAGCCATCGCGCTAGTCTTCACCAACATAGTCAGTGGCTTTCTGATCACCGAGAGAATACTCAGGCTGTTCAGAAGGAAGGAAAAGAAATGAGCCAGCTTTTCGAGTATCTCTACGTCTTGGCGATAGCGTTCTTCGCCATTTCGATCAGAGGGCTGAGCGAAGTCAAGACGTCGAGGTATGGCAACTGGCTTGCTGCGGCTGGCATGACAGTCGCAATCGGCGCGACTCTGGAAGCGTACGCCGTCCAGAGGATAGACCTTCTCGCAATCGCGATCGTTGTGGGAGCGATCGTTGGGGCTCCGATTGCTCTGAAGGTGCCGATGACCGCAGTGCCCCAGAGGACGGCGGTCTCGCACGCGTTCGGGTCACTCGCGGTGGCTCTCGTAGGCACGGCGGAGTACTATCAGAGGCTGCCAGGGATCGACGTTTACACGATGACGATTCTCACCGCCGAGATGATACTAGGGTATCTGACCTTTATGGGGAGCTGCATCGCTTTCGCCAAGCTCCAGGGCCTGATTCCGGGCAAGCCGTTCGTCTATGGTGGACGCAATTTCGTTAGCCTGTCGATGCTCGGCGTGGCCGTGCTCCTGGGCGTCTATCTCATCGCCGAACCGACGCAGTCGTTCGTGCTCCCCATAATGGCCGGGTTCGCCATCCTCTTCGGATTCCTGTTGGTCATGGCGATAGGAGGGGCTGACATGCCCACGGTCATCGCCATCCTGAACTCCTACGCAGGCATGTCGGCGGCCGCGCTGGGCTTCGTGCTGAACAACCAGGTCCTGATAGTGGCGGGCGCCCTAGACGGTTCGTCTGGGTTCATCCTGGCCGTGATAATGAGCCAGGCCATGAACCGGTCTTTCACCAACGTGCTCTTCGGAGGCGTCGGCGCCGTCGCGGCTCCTTCGAGTACGGGCCCCGTGGCGGCGGGCGGGCGGACGGCTGCTGCGTACACGGCTGATGACGTCGCATCGATTCTGGACAACGCCCGTTCAGTGGTCTTCGTGCCGGGCTACGGCATGGCGGTGGCACAGGCTCAGTTCATCGTCAAGGAGATTGCTGACATGCTGGAAGTCAAGGGGATTGACGTGAAGTATGGGATCCATCCCGTGGCCGGGCGGATGCCGGGTCACATGAACGTGCTGCTGGCCGAGGCGCAGGTTCCGTACGATCAGCTTTGGGAGATGGACAGGATCAACCCGTTGTTCCCGGAGACGGACGTCGTCATAGTCGTGGGGGCGAACGACGTAACCAACCCCGCGGCGAGGACCAGGACCGACTCTCCTCTGTTCGGGATGCCCATCCTGAACGTGGACAGGGCGAAGACCGTCGTCTTCGTGAAGAGGTCGATGAGCCCCGGATTCGCCGGCGTGGAGAACGAGCTGTTCTATCTGCCTAACACCATGATGGTCTTCGGAGACGCCAAGAGGGTCCTGGCCGACCTCGTGGCGGCGCTCAAGAGGTAGTAATCGGCTACTTCCCAAGGATTGCCTTTGCATCGATGCCGATCACCTCGCATCGTTGCAAGAGTGCGTCCCACGACTTGTCGTCGACCGGGATTCCCTCCTTCTTCCTTTTCGCCATGGACCGGTATTCCAGCTCGCCCGGGAGCAAGACCTCCTTGAATCCGGGCCTGACCGGGTTCGATTTTATCTCGCCGATCAGCCTGTCTATCTCCATCTTGAACTCCTCGACTGGAACGAAGGCTGCGATGTCCAAGGCGAAGACGGTCACGCCCTGTCCCCTCCCGCGCGTCCCGGTCCCCGTCAGGTTTAGTGCGCCGCCCAGGATTCCTATTGCCATGTTGAGTCCGTAGCCCTTGTACGTCCCAAACGGGACGAGCGAACCGCCCCTGTCCCAGAACTCGTCGATGTTCTGTAGGTTTAGCACGTTCCCCGTGACCCAGTTTCCCTGTCTGTCGATGAGCCACCCCTCGGGTATCGGCTTTCCCTCAAGGAGGAAGGTCCTGACGTGACCCTGCGCGACGATGGTCGTGGCAAAATCCAGCACAATCGGATTTTCCTTCCCAGCGGGAAAGGCCATACTCATCGGGTCGGTGCCCGTTACGGGAACTGTGCCACCCCAGGGAGAGCAGCACGTGTTGTCCCTTACAAACACCATGCCAATCATATCGCGCTCGAGGGCCATCGCCGCATAATAGAACAGGTTCGTTATCCAGTCGCCGTTTACGATGGTACACGAGCCGAGTCCCGTATCCTCCGCCTTATCCATCGCGACCCGCATCGCTTTCTCAGCCGAGACGGGTCCCCACACGTTGGCGGCGTCGAGCATAGCCGTGGCCCTGGTCTCCCTGACGATGCGCATCTCGCCCATCCCTCTCTTCTCCGTGAAGTAGGGGAGTATCCTCACCCCGTGAGAATCGATGCCGCGAAGACTCCCGGAAATCAGCACATTCGTTATCACTTCTGCCTGTTCCTTCGATGCCCCAGACGTCCGGACCATCTCGACTCCTAGTTCCCTCCATCTGTCCTCAGAATAGGTGTGCACGGCGTAGAATCTCCCGTCTGAACTATTATCACTTTGTCGCTGCTGCAGAAAGCAATAATCGTTGGTGTCTGGGCGCGCACTGATGTGCGAGAGATAGGCTTCACGTCATGGCTTTCACGCGACATGCCGCTCGAGAGGTCCTTCAGGTATCTGGCGATCGCGGGTTGCGAAGAGATAGAGGTCGCCGCGATGCCCCGCTATCTGCCCCAGCGGAGCACCATCAGGCGTTCTCTGAAGAAGAAAGGGATGGAGGTGACGGCCGTGAGTCTCGGAGTCCCGTTCTTCTTCAGCCAGTCGCGGTTGAACCTGCATTCCCCAAAGAAAACCGTTCGCGACTCCACCATCGAATACGTCCACAAGGGCATCGACTTTGCCTCCCACATCGAGTCTGGGATAATCTACGCATGTTCGATGGACAGGAGTCCTCGGGCTGACAGAGAAGGGACCATCGCTCGCCTGACGGAGAGCGTGCTCGACTGCTCGGACTACGCCAGGTCGGCCGGGGTAAGGTTCGGACTGGAGCCTTTTCCCACAGGCGAGCTCCCAACGGTCAAGGAGACAAGCGCTTTCGTGGAAGGGGCGCGGTCGGACAACCTGGGAGTCCTGCTGGACGCTGGACACGCCGCAATCTCAGGCGAATCCCTGAAGAAGGCAGCACACATCTCGCGGAAGACCATCATGCACGTGCATCTCAACAACAACGACGGCGTCGGAGACCTGCACTGGCCTCCACAGGTCGGTACGCTCTCGCCCTCAGATTTCGAGGGTCTTCTGCTCGAGCTGAACGACCAGGGCTACCGCGGAGGGATCTCAATCGAACTGTCCAGACCAAGACCTGTGGTGGAGACCGTCAACCGCTCGAGGGAGTTCGTCGAAGCAGTCCTGCGGCGCGTCTCCCGCTAAAAGGTGCGTTCAGGCTTTCTCGTGGTCGGTTACTGCCTTGCGGATATCCTCAAGCTTCGAAGCCGACAGCATCTTGTCTGCTGACACGAGCACGCCCCTCAATCCCTTCATCGGGAACAGCATGAGGTTGACCTTGCTCTTCCTGATCAGGAAGTAGTCGGTCTCGCCGAGATAGACGTCCCAGTCCTTGTCGGCTCCCATCAAGATGGCTAGCTGCGTAATCAGCTTGTGCTCCTGAGATTCTGGTTCTAGCGCCTTGACCCCCTTCTTCATGCCTCCCAGGATGACATTACCTTTTTCGTCGATAATGCTGCAGTAGCGAATAGCGTTGCTCACCGAGAGAACCTCGTCTATCAGTTTCTGGTCGTGCTTTGGCAAACATGACCTGCTCATGCCCCTGTTTCTTATCCGTTTTCCGCCTCCCGCGTCTCGCAATCTGAGAGCGTGCAAATATTCCTGAATGCATATACTGAACATGACCCATTATATAGTCAATGAATATAGCCGCATTTATGCCAAGCAAGAAACTTGACACAATAGCCGTTCATTCTGGACAAGAATCGCCAGACCCAACTACCGGCGCGCGCGTGGTTCCGATCTATCAGACGACGTCGTTCGTTTTCAAGAATTCGGACCACGCTGCGAATCTCTTCGCCCTGAAAGAATTCGGCAACATCTATTCGAGAATCATGAACCCGACCTCGGATGTCTTCGAGCGCAGGATAGCCGCAATCGAAGGGGGGACGGGCGCGCTGGCCGTGTCATCGGGTCAGGCTGCAGAGACGTTTGCAATCTTGGCGATTACACAGGTCGGAGACGAGATAGTCTCTGCCAACAACCTCTACGGCGGGACGTACGAACTCTTTCATTACACCCTGCCAAAGCTCGGAAGGACGGTCAAGTTCGTCGACTCAACCAAGCCTGAAGACTTCAAGAAGGCCATCGGCCCTAAAACGAAGGCAATCTACGCCGAGACCATAGGAAACCCGAAACTCGATGTCCCTGACTTCGAGACAATCTCCAGCATCGGGCACGCTGCGGGAATACCACTCATAGTCGATAACACGGTCGGCGTGGGAATCGTCAGGCCTATCGACCACGGGGCCGACATCGTGGTGTCTTCGGCCACCAAGTACATCGGAGGACACGGGAACTCCATCGGTGGAGTGCTCGTGGACTCTGGAAAGTTCGATTGGGGGAGTGGCAAGTTCCCCGAGTTCACCGAGCCGGACCCCACATACCACGGCCTGAAGTACTGGGACGTCTTCGGCAACTTCCCGGGACTGGGCAACGTCGCCTTCATCATCAAGGTTAGGGTGCAGCTGCTGCGAGACATAGGAGCCTGCATGAGCCCGTTCAACGCATTCCTCTTCCTCCAGGGTCTCGAGACGCTCCCACTGAGACAGAAGAAACACTCAGAAAACGCTCTGAAGGTGGCCCAATTCCTGAAGACACATCCGCTGGTCACCTGGGTGAACTACCCGGGCCTCCCGGAACACCCGAGCCACAAGCTCGCGACGAAGTACCTAGGAAACAACTACGGAGGCATCGTGGGCTTCGGAATCAAGGGTGGCCTCGAGTCTGGCAAGAAGTTCATCGACTCGGTGAAGCTCCTCTCCCACCTGGCCAACATAGGAGATGCCAAGAGCCTGGTGATTCATCCGGCCTCGACGACCCACTCCCAGCTCACAAAGGCCGAACAAGAGGAGACCGGTGTCACGGAGGACTACGTCCGCCTCTCGGTCGGGATCGAGGACTTCGAGGATATCCAAGAAGACATCGACCAAGCGCTGAAGGCGTCAGTGAAGTGAGATACTCGGAGGGTTTGCCTCCGAGCACACTAACTTCGAACTTAAGAGCGAACTCCAACTCAGGGTCGGAGGTCCTGCCACTTGACTGAAGGAGCACGGCAGCTGGGGATGGTCGAAGGAAAGGAGTTCGCCTTCGCCTTTCCTCCCCACGAGCTGCAGCTCGACTCTGGTGAGAAGCTCGGCCCGATAACCCTCTCCTACGAGACGTACGGTAGCCTGAACCGAGAGAGGAGCAACGCCATACTGGTGACGCACGCTCTCTCTGGGGATGCTCACGCCGCTGGCTATCATGTCGGAGATAAGAACCCCGGATGGTGGGACGACATGATAGGACCGGGAAAGGGGCTCGATACTGACAAGTACTTCGTGATCTGTTCGAACGTCATCGGAGGTTGCAGGGGCTCGACCGGACCATCTTCGGTCGACCCGAGGACGGGTAGACCATTCGGTCTCACCTTCCCCACCGTGACGATAGGAGACATGGTCGTAGCGCAGCAGAAGTTGATAGACCACCTGAAGATCGAGAAGCTCCTCTCGGTCGTGGGTGGGTCAATGGGCGGGATGCAGGTCCTGCAGTGGATGGTGTCGTTTCCGGAAAGGGTGCGGTCGGCCATCCCGATAGCCACGACCCTGAAGCACGCTCCCCAGCAAATCGCCTTCGACGAGGTAGGACGCCAGGCTATAATGGCCGACGTCAACTGGAGGGAGGGAGACTACTACGGACACTCACCCCCCGCTCGGGGACTCTCAGTCGCCCGGATGGTCGGCCACATAACGTACATGAGCGATGCCTCGATGGCCGAGAAATTCGGGCGCCAGCAAAAGTCGAACGACCTTAGCTCGAAGTTCGGTGCCGACTTTGAAGTGGAGGGCTACCTCAGGTACAGGGGCGACAACTTCGTGAAGCGGTTCGACGCGAACTCGTATCTCTATATCACCAAAGCGATGGACCGGTTCGACCTCTTGTCGTCCAAGAAGCTGTCGGAGGTCTTCAAGGGTCTGAAGGTGAAGGTGCTGGTCATCGCTTTCAAGTCAGACTGGCTCTATCCGACCTACCAATCTCAAGAGATTCTCAAAGCATGCAAACTCAGCGGCGTCGACGCCACCTTTTGCGAGGTCAATTCGACCTATGGCCACGACGCGTTCCTCCTCGAAGTGGAGGAGGAGTCGCACCTCTTCAAGCACTTCCTGGCCGGAGTACCCTCTTAGAGAAGGCTGTCATGGATGAAGCTCGAGCACGAGGTGATCTTGGAATGGGTGGAGAAGGGGTCGAGCGTACTGGACCTGGGCTGCGGAACTGGCGACCTACTCGAGGCGCTGGTGAAGAACAACGCTGTCAAGGCGCAGGGTCTCGAAATCGACGAGAAAGCAATCTATGAGTGCGTGGCGAAGGGACTGAGCGTGATCCATCAGGACATCGAGACCGGCCTCCCGGAATACCTCGACAGGTCGTTCGATTATGTCATCTTGGCGGGCAGCCTGCAGCAGGTCAAGAAGCCTGACACCGTCCTTACCGAGGCCCAGAGAGTGGGCAGAAAGACGATAGTGAGTTTCCCCAATTTCGGGCACTACAGGGTGAGGACGCAGATATTCTTCGGAGGAAAGGTCCCGGTGACGCCATCTCTACCATTCGAATGGTACAATACTCCGAACCTCCACTTCCTGAGTATCTCGAACTTCATCGACTACTGCAAGAAGCGGAACATCCACATAGAAAAGTCCGCTTTCATAGGTCAGGGTAGAGTGAAGGTGCTCCCCAACCTCAGAGCAGAAACCGCCGTGTTCATGTTGTCCGCGTGAAGACGAAACTCGCGCAGCGGCGCTCCGCCTGTATGCTCCCTACTATAGACCGTTTGAACCGGAACAGGCACCGAGTTCCGCCATCGCGGCAGCAGTCAGAAGAGAAAGAACGACGTAGACCTCCGCTCCAAGAAACGAGACGACAGCCCGGCCGCTATGGGTGAGAATCACGCTGTACGCGAAGGCCCAGAACAGGTTCTGCCTGATCTGGAGACCATATGCTCTTCTCGACTCGATGGCAAAGATGACGACTGGTTCTACCAGGCATTCTCTGACGAGTTCACAGGACCGGTGCGCACTGGCCCATCGATGAGAGCGGCACACTCGTTGCCGTCGGAATCTTCGTGGTGTCGACGGCATGCCTCAGGCTAAGGCGTCCCGATCCCTTCGGCCACCTTGGTCCGATGTCTCGAACGAAAGAAATCTAAAGTCAGACTGTCGTCAAGAGAACAGGGACGCGGCAAGAACGATTGCTACGAGCCACGATAACGATTAGCAGTGAGCAAGGAGGTGCGCGGTCCCCTTCCCGCTCATCAGATTTCGACTGAACTTTTCTTGTTCAACGCGAACGCAGGACTGAAGGTCTGGCTCCGACCCTTTTGCGATGCTCATGTACAATTCTTACGTAGCTGACGTGGAATCCCGACTCGCCAGCTGTCGAATTGTCGCTCTCTCGAGGATATCAGGCTCAAGCAATCGTCGGTCGGATTGGCTCAGGTCTGTCTTATTCAAGATACAGAACGAGAATTCTGAAAGGCTAGCTCGGTCACAGTGTGGCTGCACATATGCACAACAGCCGATTAAGGTGACGCCCAACGTATTTAATGCCTGTAATCAAAGCGTCGCAAGAAGTTGCAGGAGAGCGCCTTTGACTGAAGACTCGGCCAAAGTAACTAACCACATGGCTAACGAGAGGACTTATCTCGCATGGGTACGGACCGCGATTACTATAATAGCTCTCGGATTCGTCGTAGCGAAGTTCCAGCTTCTGATTAATGAGCTATCTCCATCTGCTCCAACCTCGTCAATCCATCTTTCGCTGGCGATCGGTGTGATTCTGGTGGCCGTGGGAGGTTCTCTGCAGGTATTGGCTCTGACCAGGTTCAAGAAAAACCAGAAGATGATTAAGGCTGGCAGGTATGAGCCCGCCAGCACGATTGAGACTATCGTAAGTTCTACAATCTTCATCGTTGCACTGTTACTGATTGTCTATCTTCTCGTTACTGTGTGATCGAGTCGCTCGGGAAGAGCTGCCGATTGCTGAGCCCTGTTTCCCCGATTGAATGCCCGACTGCTCTCTGCCACCGGTGATATGTGGACCACAACGACTTCTGTATCTGGGACCTGGGACTGCGGGGCGGTTCTAATCGCAGTCGGAGTCCAGTTCTAGACTCGGAAGCTCTATGACAACATGAAGCAGGCAGCTTTGGAAACATGCGAATCCTGCACGTCTAACGACTACAGCTTGCCCGTCTGCATAGCAGCCCAATCCCTCGGACCGCTTCAGCGGATTTGGCCCGGCGTCAAGGTCATGACGCCGTCCTTCTTACCTTTTTCATGACCTTACGAGATAGGCCGCAACACCGGTGACGCTGGCTGCCACAATCCCATAGCCTAGGAGAGCCGAGCCAGAGAGGAACGGATAGTCCGAGGAGCCACCGTTTCCGGGAGTCGCTGTCGATGCCGAGCTCGGCTCCAAGACCACGAACTCATTGGAGTCCATAGTCACCGTCGTGCCCAGGGATGCCCCGTCTACCACCGCCGAGACCGAATACGACGTACCAGCAGAGTCTCGTAAAGAGGACATCACCGCTTGAATTTGTGGAGGCCTGCGAGATGGGATTAGTGCCCTGGTCGTCGAGATTGACGATAACTCCCGAGACGGGTTGCCCGCCGGCATTTCTCGCAATCACGAGAAGGTTGTACGGTCCTGCAGGCGAGACCGTCGTCGTTACAGGACTGGTCACCGTGATGTTTGCGGGTACGATTTGCGCGGCCGTGGAGGTCGAAACGACGCAGGACTCGTCGTAGATTTGGATTGGATAGCTCGTCTTCGCCCAGGTTCCCAGGCCCGATGGGGTCAGCTGCGCATAGTATCTTTCGACGTTACACTAGAATTGCTCCCGAAGACGCCGCCTACGCAGTAGACATAACCTGCCTGGCTCACGCAGCTGAGACCCTGCTGGCCACCAGGATAACAGGTCGTCTGCGTCCAGCCACCCAAGGACTCGCCACTCGCGGGTGCGACAGGCAAAAAGAGGGTTAACAGTAACGGCAGGACGACAAGTCCTCCACCACGGATTGCAGCTAGGCGAGAGGGACCAGATTTCAATCTTCTCTGCCCGCAGCCTGCATATGCGTTGCAAGACGGTCACTAACTATTAATCTGATTGCAACCGGAGAGACTCTCGCTCTCGAGGCTCTCAGATGGCGCTCTACGGGTTCATCGTCATTCAGGCGATTGGCTGGGTCCACTTCATGTACCGGGCGGTCGATTCGCTCACAATCCGAATGCATGGTCTCAAGCCGTCATAGCGGCTTACCAAAGTGGAGACAACGCACCCGGTCGCGCGGCCCTGAATCGCGCTGTGAGCGAGAGCATCAATGAAGAAGCCGGCTTCTCGGAGCCATGCCGGTCGTCATTCCGGTTAGCTCCTGCCTTACTTCGGATGCCCGTGCCTGTGTGGGTCCTTGTCGAAGGCCGTCTTGCAGCTCTCCGAGCAGAAGTAGAATATCTTGCCCTCGTGTTCCGACTTCAGCTTCGTCTTCTTCTCGTCCACCATCATTCCACATACTGGGTCTTTCATCATTGTTGTCAATAGAGTGCGGGGTTCGTTCCTATATCAAAACTCGCCTTTACGAATGTCAAGCTTTTATACGGTAGTCCTCTGAACCACTCGTGAAACCCGACGCTATCGACACCAAAATACTCGAGGTCCTCATGTCTGACGGAAGGGCATCCTTCAGGCAGATTGCACAGAGGACCTCTCTCACCACCCCGACAGTGTCCTCCAGATTAGCGAGGATGACGAAGGCCGGTCTGATCAAGAAGTTCGTACCCGTGCTCTCGGCAGATTCGGTCGACCGGGGAGTCATGGCCCTCGTGACACTGAAGGTAGGCTACGCATCGGCGCAGAAAATTGCCGACGACCTCGCGGAACTTCGTGAGGTAGAGGCGGTCTACATGACCACAGGACAGGGCATCACAATAAGGCTGACCCTCGGCAGCGCCCAGGAGCTTCAATCCTTCTTGACTAGGAATCTTCTCAAGAGAAGTGGAGCGGACGTGACGTCGAGCCAGGTCATCACCAGCATCGTCAAAGAAGAGCCGACCTCGCTTCTTCCAGGCAGTCTCGTGATGAGCCTCAAGTGCGACTACTGTGGAGGAGACGTCACGAGTAGCAGACCGTACACTGTCGCAGCGGGTTCCTCACACTACTACTTCTGCTGCAAGACGTGCAGGAAGGCCTATCTAGCGGAACACGGTAATCGGCTGGCCAAGATAAGCCGCAAGCTCGATGTGTAGCCTGCAGCTGGCTTAACGTTTGTAAAGCCAATTCTTTAAGACCAGCGAGGGAGTCTAAAATCCATGGCAAAAGACCCGGTCTGCGGAATGTACGTCGACGAAGCCACCGCCGAACTGAAAGCAGAGGTCAGAGGCGTCACGTACTACTTCTGCAGCGAATCTTGCATGCGCGAGTTCCTTGCTCCCGAGAAGGAGCTGAGGACGCTCAAGATCGAGGTCCTCGCCTCGGCGCTGATCTCCGTCCCCATACTGCTCTTCACCTATGTCTCCCCGCTACCAGCGCAGACTTCCTATTATGTCCTCTTCGCCCTCGAGACGCCCATTCAGCTCATCGTCGGATGGAGATTCTACAGAGGAACCTATGACAGCATCAAGAACAGGATGGGGAACATGGACGTACTCATCGCTCTCGGCACGACGGCGGCCTGGGCCTACTCGGCCGCTGTAACTTTCGCGCCTGGTTTCTTCCCCTTCACGGGCGTCTACTTCGATACGTCTGCCATCATAATCACCCTCATACTGGCAGGCCGGTTTCTTGAGAACCTGACGAAGAGCAGAGCCTCGGCCGCGGTGAGGAAGATGGCGGAACTCCAACCGGTCGTTGCTCACAGAATCGACGGCGGAGCTGAGGTCGACGTCCCCGTTGAGGAGGTCCAGGTCGGCGATATGCTGGTAGTACGCCCCGGAGAGAAGATACCCGTTGACGCAATGATCGTGGAGGGCCGGTCGGTCATAGACGAATCTATGATTACAGGTGAGGGCATCCCCGTTGAAAAGTCGGCGGGGGATGAGGCCATAGGCGCGACCGTCAACAGATCCGGCCTTCTCAAGCTGAGAGCGGATAGGGTGGGTCAGGATACCGCTCTCTCCCAGATTGTCAGGCTCGTCGAAGAGGCACAGGTCGGAAGGGCGCCGATACAGCGCCTGGCTGACAAAATCGCCTCATACTTCGTTCCAGTCGTCATCATGGCCGCTGCGATGGCCGGGCTGTTCTGGTACTACTTCGGTCACATAGGAATCGGCTTCTCCGTGCTAGCTTTCGTATCCGTCGTGGTGATAGCATGCCCGTGCGCCCTGGGGGTGGCGACGCCGGCAGCTCTCCTGGTAGGGACTAGCAAAGGAGCGCAGAACGGAGTCCTCATCAAGGGAGGCGAGTACTTGGAGCGCGCTGGCAAGGTCGATACTGCAGCCTTTGACAAGACAGGTACGCTGACGGTAGGTAAGCCCTCGGTCACCGACATCATTCCGACCGGACTTTTCAGTATCGAGCAACTTCTGCACCTCGCGGCCTCGGTCGAGAAGGGTTCCGAGCATCCGCTGGGCGAGGCCATAGTCAACGAGGCGAACAGCCGTTCCATCGGCATTTCCGACCCGCAAGGATTCGAGGCAATCGCGGGAAAGGGTGTTATGGCCAGCGTGGACGGTATGACCGTCCTTCTGGGGAACAGGCGACTCATCTCTGAGACTATACAAGCTCTCTCGACCTTGGAACCGGAACTCGCGAAATTGGAAGAAGAAGGTAAGACAGCCATGATCGTCGCTGCGGATGGCAAAATCGCAGGAATCATAGCGGCCGCTGATACGGTTAAGCCCTCTGCCAAGGCGACCGTGGAGGCCCTGAAAGGAATGGGGATTCAGGTGGTTATGCTGACCGGAGATAACTCTCGGACGGCTTCTGCGATTGCGAAGAAGCTAGGAATCGAGAGGTTCGTCGCTGAGGTTCTCCCGCAGCAGAAGGAGGAGACTATAGAGTCTCTCCAGAAGGAGGGGAGGGTGGTAGCCATGGTAGGCGATGGCATCAACGATGCCCCGGCGCTGGCCAGGGCGGACGTCGGGATAGCGATCGGCAGCGGGACCGACATCGCGCGGGAGACGGGTGGGATAGTGCTCATCAAGGATGATCTCCGGAACGTGGCTACCGCCATAAAGCTCAGCCGGAAGACACTTTCGAAGATCAAGCAGAACCTGTTCTGGGCCTTCGCATACAATGTCCTCCTCATCCCCGTCGCCGCGGGCGCGCTGGTGCCGCTCTTCGGGGCCCAGGTCTACAACGTCCTTCCATTCCTCGCGGCCGGTGCCATGGCCATCAGCTCGGTCACCGTCATCAGCAACTCCCTACTCCTCTTCAGGTTCAAAACGGGTTTCGGTGAGAACTCTTGACCGAGAGAGAAAAGAACATCAGGAGGGCTGTATTCTCGGTCAGAAATATCGATTGTGCGACCTGTGCCTTTGGAATAGAGAAGAGGCTGAAGAAGGTTGACGCTATCGAAAGGGTGGAGAGCGCAATAATGCTGAACAAGGTGTTCGTCGACTACGACGAATCGAAGATTGGGATTTCCGAGATCAGGAAGGCCATTAAGCAGGCTGGATACTCGAACTACGTGAAAGACGATGATTCGATGCGCTGATTGCAAATGTTCCACTGAGGAATGCAGGGTAAGCAGGTCCTCCAGCGAGTGTCCCAATTGCACTCTTGGCGCCTGCTGTTGTTGGTCGGCTCTTCATAGGCGAAGCTGAATGCCCTGCCGCTGACATGAAGATCAGCTAGCCCAAGTGCGGCAGCAAACGCCTCCCAACCGACTTCGGACCTTGGGACTACCCAGCCGACGACTGGATAGAACCTGCTAAGCCATAGTTCTAGACGAGTGCGAGAGAGCATCTGCAGCGAAGGAAGGTGAAATGGCCGATTCATCGCCAGCCAACAACAAATCCTCTAGCTGCTCTCCCTTTTCGAGTAATCTTCCTCGAGCACACGGATGAACGTCCTCATCTCCCCAGCGAACACGCGCCTTACGAACGGCTTCACCAGAGGGGAGAAAGCGTTTGTGAGGAACCCTGAGGGCTCGACCCTGCTACGGTACGATAGGGTCGTCGTGCCGTCCTCTTCCTTTCGCAGGCTGTACTCCGAACTTGCACGCGCATCCTCGCCCTCATACTCCGCGGTCCACCGATCCGGTCTCTCCAGCGTGACTCTGACGTCGAAGACCATCCTCCTGAAGTACATCTCCTCCTCGTCGCGGAGCAGGATCAGTCGCGGCGTTCTTGAGATGACACTCCTGCCCTTGAGCGGTTTCACAAGCCTGCTGTCCTCTGGCGAGAGATCGGTCCACCAGTCAAACACAAACTCCTTGTCGGCCC
>CAZAMW010000014.1:0-14067 GCA_964486265.1 uncultured Nitrosopumilales archaeon
CATAGTCACCAAGAGCTCCCGGGTCTCCAAGAAGGAAGACGAATACTCGCGGCCTGACAGGGGGGAGCGAATCAAGGTCACGATAGCCCTCGTGGTCGAGTCAGTCTCTCTCGACAGCAGCGTGGGGCGTCTGAGGGTCCGGGGCAGGATAAGCGAGTCAAGCGACGACAGCGTGAGCACTGCGGGGAGCCATTCCGTCTCGGTCTCTCCCGGCTACGGACTTACCCTGAGGAAGAGCGACTGGACTCCCCTCGATACCACAATCCTGAACTCGGCGAAGACGAGCAGGACCTTTCTCGTCGTGACTATGGACAGAAGGGAGGCCGGGATAGGCACCCTGAGCGGCTCCCATCTGTCGATAACGGCGACCATCGACTCCGGCGCGTCGGGTAAAGGCGGGCAGGAGGTAGACCCTGAACCGTACCTCAGAAAGATAGTCGGTGTCCTCGCCAACACTTGGCGAAGCGGAGACCTGATAGTGGTCGCCGGGCCGGGCCACACGAAGCTGGCGCTCGCGAACCGCATAGCCGCGAACCCCGAGATGGGAAAGAGCTCCGTCGTCCTAGAAGGCTTCGACCTCTCCGGCGCCGACGGGGTGCGAAATCTGGTGAAGTTCGAGGGATTCAAGAAAGTCGCGAGCGACAGCGTCCTGGTCGAGGTCCAGGAGATTGTCGAGCAGGTGATCAAGAGGATCACTCAGGGCGACACGAAGGTCGCCTACACGCTTGCGAGGGTCAGGCAGGCGGCCATGGCAGGCGCCGTCGAATCGTGCGCCGTCTCCGACGACGTCTTCACGCAGGACATAGACGAACAGGAGCTTGTCGATACCCTCAACAAGGTCGAGCAGCTGGGCGGGAGGGTCTACCTGTGCGACTCTTCGCTCGAGACCGGCAAGCAGGTCTCGTCCTTCGGTGGGATGGTGGCGACGCTGCGCTACTCGTTCAAACCTTACTAGGTCAGGTACGCGATGAGGTACGGGCCGGCTATCACCGAGACCAGAACCAGGACAAGCACCACGGTAATCCCGGCGGTCGCCCTTCCCGCGACGACATCGCTTATCCTGCCTCGTCCAATGCCGACCAGGAACCTCTCCATCGCCTGACCGCCGTCCATCGGGTAGATCGGCAGGTTGTTGAAGATCGCGAGGTTGAAGTTGACGAAGAAGATCCAGAACAGAAGATTCTGTACCGCGTTGGTGGAAGCTCCGAGCGGCGAGGTATAGAACGTGTTAAGCTGTGCTGAGAACGGTATGGACGACGCTATCCCGGGGAACGCCGGCGGGACGATGTACAGAACCCACCTCACGGGGGCCTCGTTCTGGGGATTGACGTACGTGCTCACGAAACCCGTCAGGGCAGCGTACGGGATGTAGCTTACCCCGAGATAGGGCGCGGTCGTGTTCTGATGCGTCTGCGTGTTCGTGTAGACAATCTCGCCGAGCTTGACGTTCTGAAGCACCTCGGTGTGTCCGTCGTGCCAGACGGTGATGTTGACCACCTGGTAGGGCTGTAGGCTCAGGGTCCCAAGGTTGTTGTTCGGGACTCCGTCTATCGCCTGTATGAAGTCCCCCGGGACTATGTCGGCTCTGGATGCAGGCGAGGGGACGTTCACGCTCGCGATCGCTGACCCGTTGGCGAGGGGGGTCATCGAACCGACGGAGACGACCAGGAGTAGCAGACAGAGCAGGCCCACGATGAAGTTTATCCCGGAACCAGCTCCGAGCACACGCAGAGCCATGCTGGGCCGGACTTCCTTCATCTCCTTCTCGTCTACCTCCACGAACGCGCCGATTGGAATGACAAGAAAGAACAGCACGCCAGCGGTCTTGACGCGCATCCCGAGGCTGCGGGCGACTATACCGTGCGAGGCCTCGTGGATCACCACCGCCGCCACTATGGCTATCCATCCGTCGACTACCGGGACGTAGGGGTTGAGACCAGGGAGCAGAAGGTTCGCTGTCGGACTTATGTTGCTCGCGACGTAGCTCGCCACCTCGGCACCTTTCGGCGAGAGATCGACGAGGAACTCCCCTAGAATGAGAAAGAGCGCTATCCCACCCGATATCGGCAGGAGGTATAGCATGAACCAGGCGAGCGGCTTCGTTATCCTCCGCTTTCCAAGGGAGTCCATGATGGACAGGCCCCTGCGGGTGCGGAACATCACGATCCCATAGTTGAAGGTGAACCGCTTGTACTCTTCCTGCAAATTCGCGACTCGACCGAGCGGGCAACGCTTTAAGCGTTCGTCCATCTCGCGGAGGCCGTCCTTGTCCTCGTCATCCTGCAGCAGGTGTGGTGCCCCCTCCTTCTACACAAGGCGCTACTCCGGCGAGGTCCTCTGCAAGGGCTGCTTTGGCGCTTCTATCGTCGAAAAGACCAGAAGGACGATCAAGAGGTACGGGATGCTAAGGCGCGGAGACAAGGTCGGCGTGGCCGTCTCGGGCGGGAAGGACAGCCTGTCCCTCCTCGCGGTATTGCACTCGCTGAGCGCCGCCGGCGGATACGAGCTGGCGGCCCTGACCGTGGACGAGGGGGTGAAGGGCTACAGGGAAGAGTCGATCCAGCACGCGGACTGGCTCGCGAACAAGCTGGGCGTCCCTCACACGACGGTCTCCTACAAGGGGCTGTACGGCTTCGACCTGGACGCGGCCCTCGACTGGACCGACAAGCGCGAGGTGTCCTCCTGCAGCATGTGCGGTGTCTTCAGGCGGAGAGCGATAGACGAGGCAGCGCAGCAGGCTGGAGTGGATGTCGTCGCCACTGCGCACAACCTCGACGACTTCGTTCAGACGTTCATGATGAACCTCATGCACGGGGACGTTGACAGGATAGGCTGGCTCGACCCACTGATCGTCGACAGCAATTTCCCGTTCCGGAGAGTGAAGCCGTTCATGGAGGTCTACGAGGAGGAGGTGGCGCTCTACGCGCACCTCTCGGGCCTGCCCTTCCAGAGCCGCAACTGCCCGTACATGCACGAAGGACTGAGGAGCGAGGTTCGCGACTATCTCAACGAGCTGGAGTCGAAGCACCCGGGGATGAAGAACACTTTGCTGCGCTCAAGTCTATCGGTTACGGCCACGCTTAGTCAAGCGAAGACCAAAGAAATGGTTCTATGTCAAAGTTGCGGGAATCCGTCATCGAGTGGCAATTGTGCGGTTTGCCGCATGCAGCGACTGGTTATGGACCACACAACTATTCCTAGTAGCGCGGATGACTAAATATTCGGTCGCATTAGGTTCGCACGGCGACGGAAGTGCAGCGATGCCGCCGGGCAACACGCTAAATAACTCCCCAAGTTGTCCTTTCGTCTGGTGGCGGGTAGGGCTGGGAGATTAGCCGTCTCCCGATAGACTGAAACCGGCTACATGCAGAGGCCAGTAACTGTCGGGTAAAGCCATCTCTCCTTCTACCTACGCACTCGGGCGGGTTGAATTCACGCCGGAGCGGGTGGTCGTGAGGTGCAGGCTCCTCGAAGGAGGGGTTCTGACTCTTGATTGCCGAACCGGGCGAGGTCCGGGAGGGAGCAGCCCTAAGGTGACGCGGTCACGCTGCTCCGTCTACGTGGAGGACTGCCTTCTGTGCGGGACTGGGGAAGGTCGGGATGACGAACTCCGGCGGGTCTGCCACCATAAAGTGGTGTACTCAGCGGTCTGTTAAGTACGCGGAGGCGCTGTGAAGAGAAATGGGGCAGACCTTCGAGCGCTCGCCGTACAGGCACCTGCTGGAAGACCCAGCGGTGCTGGGCTGGGTCACCGAGGGGAAGAGGAGCAGCCCGGCTCTTGCGGCGGGCAGGTTCAGGCGCCTCGGGAACGCATGCAATGCTATCGGGACGACACCCGAAGCCCTGGCGGGGATGGACGAGAAGCAAGCCGTGACCTTCCTGCGGCAGCTCGTCAGTGAGTGCGAAACGAGGGGGATCCCTGGTGTGAGCGTCAAGGGCTACATCACGGCGGTCAAGAGCTGGTGGCGCTTCAACGACCTCGAGGTGAGGAAGAGGGTTGCGATCAGGCAGGGCGCAGGGATATACGACAACGAGCGCGTTCCGACAAGAGGGGAACTCCAGACGAGTCTGTGATTCAGTGAGGTGTGCATGCTCTTGTTGGAGTTCATCCTAAAGAGTTCGGCCTTTACGGGCCCTCTCTGGAGAAATAATAAAGGGTTAATTTGAGCGTGTTGTTTTACAGGCATGCGTAAAGAAACCCGTAAAGAAACAAGAAGGTAGTCAAAAAGCGGTTTCCACCGTGTACATTGACCGTGTACAAAAACACCGTCTGAGCGTACACACTTTGTGTACATACCTGTTTTGCTGTAAAGAAATGTAGTCCTCGGAAGAATCGATCTAGAACGATTCGCTGGATTGTTTTACGGATTTCACCAAATAATCCCCTTCGTACGCGGCGAAAAGGCGAACATCGGAAGATACGATTTCTTTACAGGTTTCATGCCAATAAGTTAAATGTATTATTACAGTCTCTACGCCGAATCTCATCTACAACTGGTAGCGGCAAAACAGCAGTCGGCATGGATGAAGGACTCGACATAATCGAAGGCGTGGTCGCAGGCGGAAGCCGTCGGGTGGCTCCAGTCCCACGGCATCTTTCGTCCCCCGAAGAAGTACGGGGGGTTGACCCACACCCAACGAGGAGAGACTGTCAGGAGCAACTCCGAGAGGGCGATAGCGGACTACTTCAGCAGGAACAACATCAGGTACACCTACGAGCAGCCTGCATTCAACAGGTGGAGCGGGCGCCGGATAAGCAGGCCGGACTTTTGCCTCCCAGAGTATGGTATCTACGTCGAGTACTGGGGGATGGTCGGCGCCGAGGATTCCGGCGTCCGTTCGCGGTACGAGCGTTCCATGAAGTGGAAGATGGCGAAGTATCACCAGAGTGATAGAGGTGCGCGGGGGATTTATGGCTCTATCAAGGAGATATCCGAGCAAATTGCCGGGTGTGAGGAAATTGGGATCCAGTACCTGATTGTCAGCTTTCCTGAGAAGGTTGAAGCAGAATCAATCAAGCAGTTCGGTAGAGGGATAGTTCAATCTCACACATGATTATATCTAGTCTCTGAGACGACCTCCCGCCGACGGGGCCATTCCTTGCACCGAATTGCCACGGTCCACGCGGGAACCGAGGCTCTGGGCCGGTTCCTAAAGTGGCGAATTTCTGAATGGTCGTTGCTTGGCCTCATCAGCCCTAAGCAGGCCAAATCTCACCGGCCCCACCAATATCAGTGGGTTCAAGCAATGACCACGCTTTAGTTGAGAGGACATCTGATCTTGGTTCGTATTCGATAGCAAATTGCTTTCAAGTTTAGTTAGAGTCTCGGTATTTATTCCCCACGCAGAATGAGGGCTTCTCACCCTTCCAGCTGAGTTAGGAAGTCAAGGGTTTGGGCCGGAAGGAGCCCATCCTAGACAGTTGCCGAATATCGGGATTCGCGACCTTGACCTTGACAAGGATTCGAACCGCCCAAGATTCGGAACCTTGACGCACGTGTTGCGTACTCCGCTGGAATGTCAAGGTGCTGCCCCTGGCCTTTTCCTCGCCCAGAGATGTCTATCGCAGAAGGATGTCCTCTGCGGCCGACCCGTCTGCCATACCATCGTGGGGTGCGGCGACTCGCAGCGTAGCCCAAAGGGGCACAGCACAGCTCAATGCGCCTAACATCGAACGCGAGCCGGCGATGGCGTTCTCCATAATTGGAGGACTCCTCCTGATACTCGGCTCTCTGTATCTGATGGTGCTCGACTGGCTCTCGGGGCAGGCCTTCAACATTGGAGGGATACGCGAGCTCGAAGGCGCAGTCCTCGGGGCGCTCGTGATCTATCTGGCTATAGCCCTGAAGACCCGACCTAGTTGGCGCCAGCCTGCAGGCGTGTTCATCATCGCGATGGCTCTGGTGGAGCTAACGATATCGACGGAGTACCTGGTGGAGCTCGGGTTCGCTTTCGCCATCATAGGGGGCTCTCTTGCAATCGCGTCAAACAGCGAGTCCTGAAAAACCGTTTGGTTCCGCCTCTCCAAAAATAGGGAGAGACGAACCCTTGCGTGGGAGGTGTGATTCTCGTCTGAGAGCTAGTCCTTATTGTTCCGACGACCGAAGATGAGCCCGATCGCTATCCCGGCCGCCAGGGCTACGCCTACTGCCATCAACGGCCGCTCTTGAATTGTCGATCTGCCCGTCTCGACCGCGTCGTCGAAACCCTCGCGGGTGTTGTCAAGACTCTCTCTCATGCTGTCGAGCCTATCCTCGAAGCCCGTTCTCAGGTCACTGAGCGACCTCTCGATTGCCTCCTCAGCTTGGGGCCCTTTCTCCATGAGCTCGGTCTTGATCGCATCTATTCTCTTCTCCACGTCCTTTTGCATCTCCCTGACCGCTCTCTCCGTGTTCATTTCAGAATTTCTTAGACTATTTGCCATTCTGTTCGTAATCCAAGCCTGAATTTCTTCTATTAGCTCTCTTACCGACTCTTTCAGGGTACGGAGCCAGAGCAATCCTCTAAGCGCGAGAGGCCGGTGAAGATCTTGTCATGTCGGCTCAAACCAGGTCACTGCCGATACCGGTACCGACGGGCGGGCCTTCCAGACTTAGCTAAGAATGTTCCAGCCCGCTATTATACCGTCGTCATTGGTCTAATCTATGTCAGTAGTTACTGAGGTTGACGAAAAGGGAGACGAGCGGATGATGGTGCCGAACTCGAGTCACGGCGTTCTTGTAGTCGAGGGGAAGGTGGAGAGGCTGACCGGAGCTGGCAAGTTCGTGGTGGCTCCCGTTCGCGAGGATGTCAAAGTCGAGATAGGGAACCAGGTGGTCATCGTAGTGCTGGACAAGTTGATGCCAGCGGTCTACTTGGAGACCTCGAAGGAGCGCGTCAGTTCACCATTTCCGAGCAACTGGTCTATCATTGTCAAGGGAAACAGGTACGTGGAAAAGTGCAAGGTATTCTATGACGGGACCCAGATGAGCGCCCTGGACCCCGCGGGGGTCGCAAAATACGAGCTTCCACTGGCACGGGACGGGATGCTGTATTTCCGCATCCCTGAGACCGTAAACTTGGACAACGAAGCCATGGTCGAGGTAAGGGACGGAGAGACGTCCATCGACCTGGAGAAGTTCGGGTCGATTGCAGTCTGGGCTACGAAGGAGCAGTATCCGACCGTCACGGTCTCGGGCCGCTTCTCTCCCACAAACAAGGCAGACTCTTATCCCGCGAGCATAGTCTTCACCAACGCAACCACGGGCCAGAAGTTCTGGGCCGTGATTACCAACGGTGAGTATTCGGTTCAGCTGCCAAACAGGGAAACGTACCAGGCGACAGTATCCTGGACCGCGATTCCGGGAAGCAGGACTGGCACAGCGCAAGCAGGGACTCTGAGCCTCAACACCGACGGCCACGCGTACGGATTCGACGCGAACTGGTGACCAACATTGGTGGACTTGTTCTGGACCGTGGCCATCGTCCTAGTGGTGCTGTGGTTATTCGGTCTTATCGGAGGGATTGGGGGGGAGCTAATCAACCTCCTTGTGATCGCTGCGGTAGTCGTCGTCGGCTACAGGCTCTACGAGGGCCGAAACCCGATTACGAACAAGCCCGACAGATAAGGAACTGAACTGGGAAGATGGGCTGGAACGAGTTGGCAGCGACCCCTCGGGACTCAAGTCTGCACCGAGTCGTCGCGCGCCATTCCCCACCAATGGGACTGTCCCACTCAGGCAGAACAAAACTAATTTAGAGGGGGTTTAGTCCTTGAAAGTCGTGAGGCGCTCCCGCACTAGGACCGAGGTTCTGAGACGTTCCAAAGACGTGACCGGGACCATCAGGGAATTCTTCAAGGGTGAGAGGGCACGCGTCGACATCTGCGTCTCGGAGCTCGCGCCCGACAAGCCTACGGGGATTGCAGCGGCTGCCGAGGCGTACCTCGTCGCAGCGAAGAAGAGGGGAGGGGTAAGGCTGCTCACCGAGATAACGGAGGGGAACATCGCATATTGTAAGTCACTCATGAAGACTGCCGACATCCGTCATATGGCAAATATCGGAGGTAACTTCGCCGTGAGTGAGACCGAGTATCTAGCTACCCCTGGAAGCAACGAGTTCAGCCCACGCGGTCCGGTGCTATACAGCAACGAGGAGGCTTTCGTGCGGCACCATGAACTTCTATTCGAAGTCCTCTGGATGAACGCGACCCCTGCGTCGACGCGGGTCAAGGAGATTGAAGGTGGGCTGGGAGCTATCAAGAACCAGCTGCACTATGACCCTCTGCAGGTTCAGAGGCTGTATCTTGAGTTGGTGAAACGAGCCAAGGTCGAGATCATGCTCCTCCTACCGACTCCTGCGGCGTTACATCGCGATGCGGCGATAGGGATCATCGACCTGTTGAGAAAGGCTGCGGCGAGCGGCGTGAAGGTCAACCTGCTTGGGCCAGTAGACAAAGACGCGACTAGGACCTTTCCGCCTTTCGACTCAAGAGAGACAAAGGATGCACGGGTCAGATCAATCAAGTACAGAGCCATATCGGACGCCTCGTCGCCGAACACTGCGACTGTTCTGGTCGTCGACAGAACAGCGTCCTTGATAATCGAAGAGAAGGACGGTTCAAAGTCCAGATTCCTCGAGGCAGTAGGCGCCGCTACCTACACGACCAGCGAGCCCACCGTCGCAGCGAACATCCACTTCTTCGAAAGGCTGAGAGATGAGACCGACCTCCGGATGATAGAAGAGAGGAGCAGGAAGGATGCCGAGCTCATGCAGGACATCCTCGCCCACGACATGACGAACTACAACCAGGTCATCAAGCTAAACGCCGAGGTACTGGAGAACAAGTTGCCAACCGAAGAACTGCGAAGGCTCGCGCGGTCCATATCGCACGCTGCCGATGGCGCAAGTGGCCTAATCCAGAGGGCAAAGAGCCTGTCCAAGGCGATGTCACAGGAAAAGGTGGCGGTCCACAAAGTAGACCTGAAGCGGGCTGTGAAGAACGCTTTGTCGCTGGTGGAACTGAACCATCCCAACAGGAAAGTGGAAAGCCACCATACCTTAGCAAACGCGAAGGTCTTCGCTGATGAGATGCTGGAAGAGGTATTCGTGAACATCTTCTCCAATGCGATCGAGTATACTGACGGAACTAGCGTACCGATAATCATCCGGATGGACCAGGTCGCGGGGACCGATCAGAAGGGTGTTGAGAGGGAGCAATATTGGAGGGTGACGATAACAGACCACGGCAGAGGCATCATCGACGAAAAGAAGCAGCTCATCTCCAGGCGCCACTTGGAGTCCGCAAAAGGGAGTGGGCTTGGCCTGTCAATCGTCCGAGCCCTCGTAGTCGACCGTTACTCAGGAAAGCTCCAACTAAAGAGCAGGATAGATGATGATTACACCAAGGGAACGAGTGTCGAAGTGTGGTTGCCCAGAGCCTAGTCTCATCGGCGGGCTATCTCACAATAAAATCAGTCAATGCCGGACTGAGGGCCAGGTACAGTTCCGGAAAAGCGGGAAGCTCGTCTAGTCAAACCTCCAGTGGCCAGTCCCAGAAGTCGCGTGGTGCGAAGAGCAAAGAGGTTGATGGCGCAAAGAAGAAGAGTCTAGCCATAGTAGAGAACGAACAAGACTTGATCTCAATCTATTCGCGCGTGATCAAGGAACTCGGCTTTGACCCGATAATAGTCGCGAGGGAGGGGGAGGAGATTGTCCGGGCGGTCGCTGAGGGGAGGGCCTCTCCCGACGTCGTAATCATGGATTACCGATTGCCCGGGATTAACGGCATAGAGGCGGCGAAAGGCATACTGAAGCACCGGCCAGAAACCAAGGTGATAGTCGCCAGTGCGGACGACTCTGTCAGGGCAGAATCGATCTCGCTAGGGTTCGCGTTCCTTCAGAAACCGTTCTCGTTGGCGACCTTCTCTGAGAGGATAAGACGGGTGGTGTCGCAGCTGCCGGAATCCACCTGACCCGGCACCCACCCTTGCCAGTAAGATTGTTATGGTAGAATCGCGCGTCTCTGCTATAACGGCAGTGCCATGAGTAATTCCGATTGAAAGCAGCGATTCATCAGCCCCACTATTTTGCTTACCCAGGCTTCTTTCACAAGCTAAGCCTTGCTGACGTGTTCGTAATCATGGACGAAGCCCAGTACGATAAGAGGTTCACCAACCGCAATCTCATCCTGGACTCCCATGGGCCAGTGTGGCTGACCATCCCTATCAACAAGGCGCAAAAGTTCTCCCCTAACAAGAGCGTAGAGGTAAATGACTCACTGGGATGGAGGGAAGACCACTGGAAGAAGATAACATTCTCATACGCTAATGCAAGGTTCTTCAATCTGTACGCAACCGAGCTGAAAGGGTTCTATGACAAGAGCTGGCCGTTGCTGTTCGAGTTTGACCTTGAGACCACGCGCAAGACGATGGAGTGGCTTGGAATCAAGATCCCAATAGTGAAAGAATCCGACCTGAACGTAAAGACAGCAGGCACCCAGAGACTGGTGGACATATGCAAGGCGGTGGGGGCTGAGACCTACGTCTCAGGCAAGGGCGGAAAGAAT
This sequence comes from uncultured Nitrosopumilales archaeon, assembly GCA_964486265.1. Lineage (GTDB taxonomy): Archaea > Thermoproteota > Nitrososphaeria > Nitrososphaerales > Gagatemarchaeaceae > Gagatemarchaeum. The sequence continues at coordinate 10,547 of CAZAMW010000014.1, forward strand.
TACATGGATGAAGGACTGTTCATTGAGAATGGTCTGAAGGTCGAGCACCAAAACTACTCGGCAATGCCGTACCCGCAGAGGTTCTCCGAATCATTCGTCCCTGACCTTTCTATCCTGGACATGCTGGCAAACGTGGGCCCCGAAAGCTTGAATCTCATCTCCGAGGCCCTCACCGTTTCGGTCCAGTAACCTTCCTGGCATGGTACACCCCCTCAGGCGAGGTCCAAGGCCGGCACACGTCGGTCCCAGTCAGTGTCCGAGGCCGGGTTACCCATCCGCATCGAATACTACATAACAATCCTGCATCAGCGATTTACTAAGGAAGCCGACATTGGCTTCGTGAACATACTCGCCATCGGGGCACACCCAGACGATGTCGAACTAGGGTGCGGAGGGATGCTCGTGAGGGCCGCGCGCTCTGGTCACCAGGTCTTCATGTGCACAGTCACAAGGGGCGGAGCTTCAGGAGACCCGAAGGAGCGCACAGAGGAGCTCTTCAAGTCAGCCAAGTTCATCGGGGCGAAAGACGTCCTGATAGGGGATTTTCAGGATACGAAACTGAACGTAGGCAACGAGCTGATAAATTTCTTGGAGGGTTACATCAACAAGGTCGACCCAGACGTCATCCTATCACACTTCCACGGCGATATACATCACGACCACAGGGCGGTCTCGACAGCCACGTTGGAGGCTGCAAGGTTCAACTCGAACGTACTGGCCTACGAGATCCCCTTGACCAGGAACTTCGACCCGAAGGTCTACTATGACATCTCAGACGTCATAGATGACAAAATAGAACTGATTAGGATATACTGGTCTCAGCGCAGCAAGTTGTACACGAAAGCCAACGCGATAAAATCACTCGCCGAGTTCCGGGCCCTTCAGAGCAGGCTCAACACCAAGATAAACTATGTCGAAGCGTTCGAGGTCCTGAAGCTCTGCATAGACAAGGAGTTCAAGCTGCAGAAGGTCCCCTACCTAGCCACGCGCGCCGTGACGTCCGTCCCGGAGTCTCCCAGAGCAGAACAACCCGAGATACTAGTGCGGCAGGCGTCGGCAATAAGGTAGTGAGAAGCGGTGACTGCCCTGGCATTATTTGAGGCGAAGAAGCTGATGCTCGGATCGGGAAATAGGGAGTCATTGGACATCATAAACCTCATCCTGTTGGTCTGCGTCAAGGGGACGATGAAGACCCATATCATGTACAAGTGCAACCTGAACTCAAAGCAGGTCCAGGAATATCTGGAGATGACTCTCCGTTTCGAGCTGGTGCAGAAGATAGAAAGCGACGCGGGCAGGGCGACGTACTTGACCACAGACAAAGGACGGAAGCTGATCAAGGCATACGCGAGTCTGCTAGAGATCTTTGGACTTCACGCCGAAGATTCCCTCCAGCATTAGACTCCGCAGTCCATCGCGTCCCATACCCGCCGTGTTCTATCAGAGTCTTCTGCTAGCGAGTTAGATTCCTGCTATATGCCGTGATGAGTCCGTTAGGTTGTCTTGTCTCGAAGAAATGTAACACAGAAGAGCCTCGGTGCTCTAATCTCGGTGCCAGCTTTCATACTTATCCTGCTCCTTTCCACCGGAACTGCGGCCCTCGCAGCTACCGGCAACCAGAACCTGTCTATATCGGCCCAGTCCCAGACGGGGGCGGCGCTCACTGGTTACTACATCCAGGTCAGCAATAGTCTCGGTCAGGTAGTCCAGACGGGTTTCTCACCTGGGGTCTTCGCACTCTCTACGGGGAGCTACACGGTGAGCGTGGGCGACTACGGCGGCGAGTACTTCAGCCACTGGAACGACAGCGTGACCACCAGGGTCCACCATGTCACGATTGCGTCCTCTCCCGTCTCTCTCACCGCCAGCTACACCACCACGCCAGGCGGCCTCGGCACAGGCTCCTCGATCATCGTGCAGAGCCAGTACACGAACGGCGCCGCGCTAACCGGGATGTACGTAGTGCTCGCGCAGAGCGGGACCACGGCGGCGACCGACTTCACGCCTGCGGGTTTCTCGACCACTTCAGGACAGACTTACACGGTAACGGTCTACGATTACACCGGAGCTTACTTCAATCACTGGAGCACTGGCGCCACGACCCGTACGCTATCGGTCACCGCCACTAGCTCCCAAGCGACCCTGACCGCCGTATATTGCACGACCAAGACGGGCTGCGGGTCCTCAGGCCCCACGATTGTGGTCGGGGCCCAATACTCCAACGGCACCGCCCTAGCTGGGATGTACACCGAACTTCAGCTGAACGGGAACATCGTGGCAACAGGCTTTACTCCTGTCTCGTTCGCCGTGACCAACGGCCAGAGCTACACCGTCACGGTGTCCAACTACGAAGGCCTCTTCTTCAACGAGTGGACCAACGGTTACTCGGTCAGGACCATGCCCGTCACTGCAAACAGCTCGACGACCACAGAGACGGCCGTCTTCACGACGACCCAGCAGGCTCCTCCTCCTACCGGCTATAGCATAACGGTCAACAGCAACCTCTTCAACGGCACAGCAGTCAACGGCTTCTATGTGGACGTCAGGGTCAACGGCAACCACATCGCCAGCGGGTTCACGCCGGTCACCATCCCAAGTCTAGAGCCAGGCGTGCAGTATCAGGTAGTCGTCTATTGGTTTGGCAACTACTACTTCAGAGAGTTCTCCAACGGCGACCTCAACAGATATGGCTTGGTCACCTTCAACTCCACGGGCCCGACCTCGGTGACGCTCGACGCCCTCTACCAGTATGTCCCTGCATCGCAGGCGGCAGACCTCAACGTCGTAGCGGAGCTGCCCAACGGCACCGTGATAGGCTCGACCTTCAATAACACCACCTACATACAGCACACCCCTGGTCTATGGCTGACCATCGCGCCGGGCTCAGGCGCGCCCTTCACAGGATCCTTCACCGGGGGCAGCATACTTCCGTTCGTGCTCTTCAACAACGCTCCCTACACAATCGCGATGTCCGCAGGCTATCAGAACTATCAGTTCGCTTACTGGAAGGACACCGGCAGCACCAACGCGGTCCGGACGATAACCCTCGCCGGGAGTGCGACCTACATCGCAGTCTACACGCTCACCTGATCAGTCGTCCAAAGGTGGCCCGAACCTCGGCCATACAATCTAGATTATTCGGGGACTTCGATTCTTATGGTGCTTTTCTCGCAAAGCCAGTTAACTTGTTGACTTCTCTAATATCTTAGAACACCGTTGAAGAATACCCCATTCGCACTAGTCATAGTCACCATATTGGCGGTGTCTGTGGGCGCCACGGTCTTCGCAATCAACGGTGGTCTGACTTCCCTTTACGGCAGTCATGGAAACATCACCACTATCTCTTCCCAGATAAGCGCAGTCATTCTCAACAAGGAGCAGTCTGGCCTAGTCGCATCGGACCCCCTCAACAACAACGAGGTCCAGCAGCAGCTCCAGTCGAACGGGAGCTACTGGTCATATGGCGGCAACACAAATTCCACCGCAGACTATAACTTCTACGAGACAGCCAATAAGCTGAA
>CAZAMW010000015.1:0-13513 GCA_964486265.1 uncultured Nitrosopumilales archaeon
GATCAGGGTCCTGTTTACGTTCTCCCCGAAACAGCTGTGGATTATCATGTACTTCTGCCATCCCTCCACGAGAATGGTGTCGTCGGTGGGCAGGGGAGCGGATCGGCTCAGGTGCTCGTGGACCTCGTCGACCACCATCTTCGTCCCCTCTATCGCGACGGGCATACGCTGTGCCAGGGACGTGGCTGCCTCGTCCGGTTCCTTCCCCTCCAGTTCAGCAGCGACCTGCTTCCTCAGCCTCCCGGTCTTCTGGGCGAGCCCGAACGGTATGGGTAGCATCTCACCGTCCCAGCCCGGCACAGCCGCGAGCGGGTCCTCCACTGAGGTCACGTAGACCTTCCTGTCGTTGGCTATCTTCTCGATTTGCCAGATTCTCCCCTTCAGGATGAAGTGGAGCCCCACCTTGGCCTGGAGAAGCACGAACTCCATCCCCAGTATGCCGACGGTCTGGTTGTTCGCAACGTCCACGACGAAGTATCTCGTCTCGTCCGGTATCGTCGAGAGGTTCTGGAAGTAGTAGTCACGCGTCCCGCGCGTCCTGACCAGCCTGGTGCCCTCGAGCCTCAGCTTCCTCAGCTGTTCCATGTATGCGACCACCCTGCCGAAGGCCTCCTCGGAGAGGTTCCTGAACGGATAGGCGCGCATCACCCAGGAGAAGACCAGGCCCTTCTCGACGGTCTCCAGGTCCATCAGATAACCCGCTATCTGGTGGGCCAGCACATCGAGCGAGTTCTCGTAGGGTCTGGTCTCCTCCAGGTTTCCCTTCTTCGCCTCCTCTATCGACGCGGCCGACTCGAGTATGTCGTCGGCAGAGACCGTCACGATGACCCCCTCCGACCTCCTGCTCAGGCTGTGCCCCGACCTCCCGACCCTCTGTATCAGCGACGTCACCTGGCGGGGTGACATGTACTGCAGCACTAGGTCGACCGAGCCGATGTCTATGCCCAGCTCGAGCGTCGAGGTACAGACGAGCGCCTTGAGCATGCCCGCCTTGAACGCGTTCTCGACCCTCTCCCTCTCCTCGCGCGGGAGCGAACCATGGTGGACGCCTACGTCCCCCCTCAGCCTGTTCAGCTTCTCTCCGAGCATCTCAGCGAGGGTCCGGCTGTTGACGAAGATGAGCGTCGAGCTGTGCGCCCCGATCTGTTCGTTCATCTCCGAGAGCCGGGCTGCAAGGTCTATGGTGCTGAAGGTCTGCCTCGAGATCTCGCTGTCGTTCGAGTCGGGGGTCGGGTACTCGACAGCGTATCCGAACTCCTTGGGGACGTTCGCCCTTACCACCCTGTGCACCTTCTCGCCGAAGAGGAACCTCGCCGTCTCCTGCGGGCTACCCACCGTGGCCGAGAGGCCGACCAGCTGGAAGTTCTCCACCACCCTCCTGAGCCTCTCCAGCCCCACGGTCAGCTGGACGCCCCTCTTGCTCTCGACGAGGTTATGGAGCTCGTCGACCACGACCGCCTTGATCGTCGACATGTTCCGGCGCATCCTCGTCCCCGGAAGCATCGCCTGGAGCGTCTCGGGTGTGGTCACCAGCACGTCCGGGGGATGCCTCGACTGCCTCTGCCGCTGCGCCTGCGGTGTGTCTCCGTGCCTCACCTCGACCGTAAGGGACAGCCTCGAGCACCATAGCTCGAGCCTCCTCAGCATGTCCCTGTTCAGCGCGCGCAGGGGGGTGATGTAGACGATGGAGATCCCGTCACCGTGTCCCTCCCTGACGACCCTGCTCAGCAGCGGTAGCATCGCCGCCTCGGTCTTTCCCGAACCCGTCGGCGCGATTATGAGCACGTTCTCGCCCCTGGCGACCATGGGAGACGCCTCGGCCTGCGGAGGCGTGGGCTCGCGAATACCAAAATCTGATAGTGCAGCCTTCACCGGGTCGGCAAGGAACTCGAACCCGGAGACGCCGCTCAAGATGGACTATCAGTCCGCGGGGTTCTATTAAGCACTAACTCTCCGGCAAGAGTTATCTCCGCGCCCGGGAACCCTTCGACCATGGAGAAGCTTAGCTCGAAGGCGATCGCCCTTCTGAAGGGCAAGAATTTCGTTTCGCTGGGGACGATCAATCGCGATGGAAGCCCCCACGTGACAACTCTCTGGGTGGACACGGATGGGAGGAACGTGCTCGTCAACACTGCGAAGAAGAGGGTCAAGGACCTAAACGTGGCCAGGGATCCGAGGGTCTCTTTGGCAGTCTTCGACCTCACGAACCCCTACTACCGCTTGCATCTCGACGGGAAGGTTGTCAAGCAGATAACGGGCAAGAAGGCCGACGACCACATCGACTCGCTCTCGGCAAAGTACACCGGGGTCAAGAAGTACAAGAAGAGCAATCCCACGGAGCACCGCGTGATCTACGTCATCGAGCCGACCCATATCAGGGAGCAGTAGCCAGCACTTCTTTATCCGAGCCCGCGGGGTTTTTCCGTGTGAAGCAGAGGGTCATCTACTTCGACGGTCACTCCGTCGAACCTCTCTCGGTCGACGCTCCGGGGGCTCTCCGCTGGGTGGCGCGTGATTCGAACGGCTACCTTCTGGTCGGTGACCGGGGGTCGGTCGTCCGATACGACGGCTCTGGTTTCGTGCGCCTGAAGTCTCCAACCGCGCACAACCTGAGGTGCGCTGCTTTCTCTCCCAGGACTGGGATTGCGCATCTGTGCGGGAACGAGGGCATCATCCTCGAGGTGGAGGGCGACGTTGTGAGAGACTCCGGAGTTCGGGTTCGCGAGAATCTTCGGAGGCTCGCGTGGAGCGGCGCGGGGGACGAGCTGCTGCTGGTGGGTAACGATGGTGCTTGCTACGTCTTCGACGGGGAGAAGCTCAGGAGGGTCACGGGCGCCGAAACGCACCTTCGCTCGATTGCCTGGCATCCCGTTAGGAAGACTGCTCTGGTCACGGGGAACTGCTTCAGGGACGGCATCGGCGGCCTCTCTCCCGCCCCTAACCTCTTCGAGCTTCGCGGCCTGACCCTGAAGGAGCTGGCGACGCTGGAGGAGAGCCGGGCGGACCTCATTTCGTCGAGCTGGCATCCAGACGGCCAGCAGTGCCTCATCACAGGCTTCGACCAGACGTGGCACACGCCAGTGCTCTTCACGTACTCCGGTGGGGGGATGCAGGCGTTCGAATGGAACGAGAAGGCGCTCTTTCCCACTGCCTGCTCGTGGAGCCCCGACGGCTCGTTCGCTCTGCTCGGGACGAGCGCTATGACGTCCGATGAGGGTCTCTCCTGTCTCTTCAGACTGGAGGGCGGGCGCCTCACGAAGGTTGATGACCTGGACGGCTTCGGCGTCTCGTCCATCGCTTGGGCGGACGACGGGACTGCTTTGGTCGCGTGCTCCAGGTCCAACCGCGCCTTCACATCCTGAAAGGAAGCGCTCAGGAGAAGAACCGCTTCATGCCGTCCATCGCCCTGTCGATGGTATCCTCGGACCCTGCGAAGCAGAGCCTGAGGTGGTTCTCTCCTGAAGGTCCGAATGCCGTCCCGGGGAGCACAGCGACGTTCTGCTCCTTGAGGAGCCTGAGCGAGACCTCCCTGGATTTCATCTTGGTCGAGTACCCCGGGAATGAGTAGAACGAGCCCTGGACCTCGGTGGGCACAATCGCGGGTATCTCCGCCATCCTTCTGTTCAGCAGCTCTCTCCTCTTCACGTACTCCTTCTTGAACTGCTCGATGAACCTGTCGCCGTTGTCCAGGGCATAGGCGGAGGCGTGCATGATGAACGGAGGATAGCAGGTGACCGTATGCTCCAGCAGTTTGTTCATCCGGGCTATGCGGTCCTCAGGTCCCACCACATAGCCGGCCCGCCATCCGGGCATCGAGTAGCTCTTCGACATGGTGTACAGGGAGAGCACGAACTCGGGCTTGCGCTCGAAGGAGCCGATGGAGACGTGCTCCTTCGTGTACACCAGGTCCTCGTAGGCCTCGTCGCTAACGATGTAGATGCCCCTGCTGCTGCAAAAGTCGTACAGCTCCTTCAGGTGCTTCCTTGCAAAGACCGTCCCGGTCGGGTTGGATGGGGTGTTGATCATTATCGCCTTGGTCTTGGAGGTCGTCTTCTTCTTGACCTCGTCCAGGTCCAGCTCGAAGTTGTCTGCGAGCTTGTACCTCACCGGCTTGCCTCCGCTCAGGATGATCGGCTCGCTGTAGAAGTATCCGGGGTCAGGAATGAGCGCCTCGAATCCCGGACTCGATACCGAGACGAAGGAGGCGAAGACGCCCGTCTTGGCGGTGATGAATATCGCGTTCTCTAGAGCCGCGCGGACTCCGTTCTTTCTCGCGACCTTCCTGACCGCTGCCTCCCTCACGTCCGTAGTACCGTAGGAGTGGACGTAGTGGGTCCCGCCTCCGAGCATCGACCTGTAGGCGACCTCGACTATCTCCTTCGGCGTGTCGAACGAAGGGTCGCCGGGTGCGAGGGATAGGACGGACTTGCCCTGTGTCCTCAGCTTGAGGACGAGATTGACCATCTCCAGAGAAGCCGACTCGGGTACCTCGTCCAGCAGCACGACGCCGACCTCTCCGGACGGAATCTTAAACCTTGGTCATCGACCAGCGGGCAGTCCCTCTCCCCTGATGTCGCAGACTCCCTTCAAAGCTTCCGACATCACTTCGACCCCCTGCGCGACGCCCGTGGGTCCCGGATAGCGCAGCGGCCCGGTCGGTAGTTGCAGCTTCGAGACGCCCCTGTATCCCTCCTCCACGTCCACCTTCTGGCCGTCCCAGAGGAACCTAGGGAAGTCTATCGCCTCGTCGACACGCATCCCATAGTCGATGACGTTGGTGGTCAGCAGCGCGTGCTGCTGCGGCCTGTATTCCCCTCCGCTCGCTCCCATGGCCGCGAAGGGTCTCCCGCTCCTCGAGAGCATCAGCACCGATAGGGTGTGCAGCGGCCTCTTGCGCGGCTCCAGTCTGTTCGGGCCTTCCGTCCTGAATCCAGACCCTCTGTTGTTCAGGAAGAACCCTCCCTTCTCAACATAGACCCTGGAACCGAAGTTGTGGAAGACGCTCTGTATGCATGAGAGCACGTTGCCGTCCCTGTCGGCGACCGCGAAGTAGGTCGTATCGGCCTTGTCAATCCTCCTCTGGACACCACCCGCGGGGGCGGACCGGAGGAACCTGTCCAGGTCGAACCCCGAGAACCTCGGGTCGCCCAGCTCCCTGTCCCTCGCTGCGTACGCGACCTTGGCCGCCTCCACCATGACCTTAATGCGCTCCGCCGAATCGGGCTTCAGAGAAGCGAGGTCCTGGCTCTCAAGCAGCCTTAGCATGAGCAGCGTCGTCGCGCCCATGCTGTTCGGGGGGACCTCGAACACCTCTGTCCCCCTGTAGTCAATCACCAGCGGTTCACACCATTCCGGTGCGTAGGCCGAGAGGTCCTCCTCGCTCACCTCCAGCCCAGCGGCGGCCATCTCGGCCCTGATGGCTTCCCCGGCGGCTCCTCTGTAGAAACCTGCGGCCCCGGACTCGGAGATGTCGCGCATGGTGGATGCGAGCCTGCTCTGCTTGAGGAGGCTGCCGACCGGTGGTACCCTGTCCGACCTGAGGAAGGTGGACCTGGCGGCCGGTGAAAGGGAGGACTCGACGCGGGCTAGCGATTCAAGGAGACCGGGACCGGCGGGGAACCCACCGTCGGCGAGCTCGATCGCCCTACTCAAGGAGTCCGAAAATCCGAGTCTGCCGAACCTCTTGTGCATCCCGTAGACACCGGCGACGTACCCCGGAACCACAACGCTCGCGTGCCCGAAGGCCGGAACGCCGCCGTCGAACTCCCCGCTCTGCAGGGTGAAGGACGAAGGCGCCCATCCACTTGCGTTTAGACAACTCACCCTGCCTGTCGCGGCCTCGAAGAAGAGGCCGAAGAAGTCGCCGCCAAGGCCGCTGAGGTGGGGCTGCACGACCGAAAGCACGAAGCTGGCAGAAGCCGCCGCGTCGAACGCGTTCCCGCCGGCGCGGAAGCTCTCGACTGCGGCCTGCGACGCGAGCGGATGCTCCGTCGCTGCGACCTCGCTTCCCATGAAGACCTTTGCCGGCAAGCGCCCCTGTTCTCAGTTCACAGCTGATAAAAGCGTAGACCCGCCGAACGTTTAAAGAAAATTCGCGACGACCCTTTCCACGTGGGCGGACGCGAGAGGTTCTCATTCATTTCCTTCTACTGGGTCTTCTACGTGTCAAGGGGATTCGCGTCGCTGATCATCCCGCTCTACTTCGTGTCGGCTGGCGTGCCGATACTCGGGGTCGGCGTGGCGATAGGGGTCTGGGGCGTCAGCCTGCTCTTCTTCGAAATTCTCTGGGGGGTGCTCCTCGACAGGATGGGTTCCGGCCGGCTGGTCCTGACGGCCGTAGCGTTGACGGTCCTCACCTATTCGCTGGTACCTTTCGTCAAGTCGTCAGAGGGTGCCGTGGTGACGGAGTTCGTCCTGGGCGCGTCTGGACCGATACTCTCTGTCGTCGCGCGGTCCGGAGTGGTCAGGGGACGCGAGTCGTTGGGATGGGCAAGCGGCTTCGGGGTCCTGGGAGCGGTCTATTCCATCGCCCAGGTCACGGGGTCCATCCTGGGCAGCCTGAGCAACGCCTCCTTCGGCTTCGTCTACAGTTTCTACGTCGCTGCGGGGATTTCGGCCGTATCCTACGCCGTCTATCTCAGGCTCGGGGCCGGCGAGCCTCCCGCCGCCGACCGGGTCCTGCGTACGGACCCCTCGGAGAACGAGCCCAGACCCCCGCTCGACTGGCGCGGCCTCCCCATGATGTGTCTCGTCGCCGTCCCGACGTTCATCGGCTTCACCTTCTTCACCAACATAATCCAGCTCGTCGTGACCCAGGCGCCATCCATCCGCGGGACCGACTTGGACGCCGGCATCGTCGTGTCCTCCTTCTGGCTCTCCACGGCGATATTCCAGCTCCTCCTTTCCAGAATGGCCGTGTCCAACGTGCGCTGGTGGATAGGAGTCGCACTCGTCGCGAGCTTCGGGGTCTTCGCGCTTATGACACAGTTCGTCAGCGTGTGGGAGATCGCCGCGGGTGCTTTCCTCGCAGGCGCCTGCTTCTCCGTGATAAGCCCGCTGTCGCTCTCCCTCCTCATGGTGGGCATCCCAAAGAGGTACACCGGGAGAGCAATGGGGATCTACGGCGCGGCCGAGGACATCGGAGTGATACTCGGCCCGGTCGTTGGGAGCGCTGTGTGGGTCGAGTTCGGCCTGACCCCTGCATACCTGACCCTCGGGGCTGCCTATCTTGCAGTATTCGTCCCCTTCGCCCTAGCCGCTCGTCGGGCACCCGAAAATGTCAACAGATAAATCGTCTCTCACGCGCTCCGGACGCAATGAAGCGAATAGGGTTCATCGGACTCGGGATAATGGGGAAGCCCATGTCGCAGAACCTGCTAAAGGCAGGTTACCAGCTCACGGTCTACAACAGGAGCCGACCCCCGGTCGATTCACTCGTACAGGCGGGAGCCAGGGCTGCGTCCTCTCCCAAGGAAGTGGCACAGAACTCCGACGTGGTCCTCACGATAGTGACGGATACACCTGACGTCGAGCAGGTCATACTTGGGAAGGACGGCGTCCTGGAAGGGGCGCGCAAGGGGCTCGTCGTGATAGACATGAGCACAATCTCGCCGAAGGTCACGCGCAGGGTCTCCGCGGAGCTCGGCAAGGTGGGCGCGGTCATGCTCGACGCACCCGTGAGCGGAGGCGACAAGGGAGCGAGGGAAGCGACCCTGACGATAATGGTCGGCGGTCCCGAGGAGGTCTTCAACGAGTGCCTCCCGATCCTGCAGGCGATGGGCAAGACGGTCACTAGGATGGGCGACAGCGGTGCGGGCCAGCTCACGAAACTGGCGAACCAGATCCTCGTCGTCGGCAATATGATAGGAGTCTGCGAGTGCCTGGTGTTCGCGAAGAAGGCGGGTCTAGACCAGAAGAAGGTGATCGAGTCGCTATCCGCTGGCGCAGCATCGTCATGGAGTCTCATCAACTTGGGTCCGCGGGCGGTCGACGGCGACTACGCTCCGGGTTTCAAGATCAAGCTGCTGCAGAAGGACCTGAAACTCGTGCTGGCGAGCGCCAACGAGCTAGGTGTCGCGCTCCCCGGGTCCGGCATGGGTCACCAGCTCTACAACGCCCTCGAGGCAGCGGGGCGGGGAGAGGACGGGACACAGGCCCTCATCAAGATTTTCGAGGAGCTAGCCGGGCTCCGATAGAAGCGCGGCTGGTCCCGCGTGAACGACCCCGCCCTTCCTCGAACGCCTGCGCGAGAAGAAGCTGGGGACGAGCAGCACGGCGGAGGAGACCACAGGTAGAACCTGAGATAGCCCACCGGAGTGGCGACCCTGAAAACGGGAAGCGTCGACAACACGAAGATCAGCCCATGACGAAGTTCGCCTGTGAAATCCGGCGGAACCTGGGCAGGATGGTGGGGCGCATCGACCTTCCGCTGTTCCGGTCTACGGTGTACTCCTCGACGACAAGGTATGTGAGGGCCCCCTGGACGAGGAACATGCCGCTCACGTCGAGCCCGTAGACGACCGAAGAGGCGTCCGCCCGCTCCACAGTCTGACCGTTGATGAGCACGTGGAGGAGGTATGGCTCGAGGGGCGACCACGAAGAGGAGAAGGATGTTTGTGACAAACGAGCAGGGTACCTCGGGTGGGAGAACGGCTGTCGTCCGCGAGTATCCGAACCACGTCAGCACGACGATTGCGAACCCGAACCCGAAGAAGAGGACGTTCAGAGCCAGGTCGCTCCCATCCTGTGGTATGTTCCCCACGAGCATCATCGAAGCGATGGACAGCGCCGGCCCGAAGACGAGGTCGGAGAGCGATTCTATCCTGAGCTTGATTGGCGGGGGAGAGTCCAGGGTTTCCGCCGCCTTTTCTGGGCTGCCGACCTGAAGTGCCAGTTCGGGGCGTCGCCTCGCTCTGTATAGAGAGTCCTAGACACGCCGCGTCCTCGACCGCCGATATGAACCAAGGAATTCCAGTTTCAGAACAACTTATATCATGTGAATAAGGCGCGCGCCACAGAGGACACAGGAGCTTCAAGGCAAGATATCCATTGGTCGAGTTTGCGCTTTCGATAACTGGTCTGCACGCCAGAAACGAGTCCACCATCCAGGCCACCCAGGACTGGGAGAGGGGGAGGATCGGCTCGGCCGCGCTCAGCGCCGCCTTCCGGACCGACTGCGACTCACTGGTTGCGCTCCAGTCAGAGGTCGGCGCCGACTACATCTCGGACGGCCAGCTCGGTACCGGATGGCAGGACTTCCTCAGACCTCTGACGAACGGGCTCCACGGAGTCAAGAAGGGAGCCATGGTGAGATGGTACAACACCAACACCTTCTACTACACGCCGGTCGTCTCAGGACCGATAAGCAGCAAGGGGGGCGCCGTATGGGGCAAGCTCGAGCGGAGGCACGTGAAGAAGGGAAGGTTCCGCGTAGCCATACCCGACCCGCTGACGTTCTCCGACCTAGCCGAGGACCGTCACTACGACAGCAAAGAAAAGCTCCTGTTCGCATACTCCGATGCTCTCCGCGACGAGCTCCGCAGCCTCAGCGAAAACGGCGTCGCGTACGTCCAGTTCTCTTCTCCCGCCCTCGTCGCCCGTTTCAGGGACAGGGCTGTGACAAAGGACCGTCTCGGGCAGCTCGGCGAGGCGATAAGGTCTGCGACCAGGGGGGTGTCCGTGAGGACCGGGTTCCACACGATGTTCGGGGACGCCTCCCACTACGTCCCGGACATCTTCGACGCAATACCCACCGACGACATCGGTTTCGATTTCACGCAGACCGACCCCGCGTCGCTGTCGGGCACCAAGAAGGGGATAATCGCTGGCATCGCAGATGCGCGGTCCACGTACCTTGAGAGCATCGAGGAGCTCTACGAAAAGGTCGAGCAGGTTATCGACACGACCGGGTCCAAGACGGTCACGATAGCACCCTCGTCCGACCTCAGGTTCATCCCGCGCGTCTCGGCCGACGAGAAGCTGAGGAGGCTCGGCGCTCTGAAGAGAGAGCTCGGAGAGAGATGAGATGAGCAAGGCATTTCCCACGCAGGAGATCGGCAGCCTCCCCAAGTTCGGGTGGAGGACCAAGCCCTTCCGGCAGATGGGCCTGGACGACGAGGACCTCCGTTCGGCCAAGCTGTGGGGCGAGAGGATGTCCGTGCCGGGCACCTTGAGGCTGCTAAGGCTCCTCTCGAAGAGAGCGGATTTCTCCGAAGAGGAGAAGAAGGAGATAGTCGACTTTTCTCTGCTCTACGCGATCCGCATGTGCGAGACGGCCGGCGCGGGGTTGGCGGAGCACCAGGGTCTCGACCTCGTCTGGAGCGGAGAGCAGGCCAGGACCGAGATGTACGAGACTCCCGTCTCCAACATAGGCGGATTCGAGTTCATCGGGAAGGTCAGGAGCTTCGACAACAAGTACTGGCGGATGGCCTCGATTCGGGGCTCGCCAAGCTACAAGAACAACTATCATATCGACGAGCTTCTCTTCACTCAGAAGCACGCGAAGCGGAAGGCTAAGATCCCTGTCACTGACGCGATAACGATTATGGCGTGGTCGGACAACCACTACTATACGGCCAAGTGGGCTCGGGAGAAGGTCTCCCCGCTCAGGAAGTCCTTCAACGCGAGGAGGGAGTTCACGCTCGAGCTGGCGAGCATCATCCGGAAGGTCGTCCGCGAGCTGATAGAGAGCGGAGTTGGGGAGGTCCAGATAGACATACCCGCCGCGACCCAGTACCAGTCGGTGGACGACATCAAGCTGGTGGCTGAGGCGTTCAACGAGACGACCAAGGGCCTCAGCGCGACGTTCAGCGTCCACAGCTGCTTCCCGCCAGCGGTGGGATACGCGATACTCTTCCCCCAGATCCTCGAGATGAAGAAGTGCGAGAGGTTCTCCTTCGAGTACGGAAACCGCGACGGCTACAGCAGGGGAGTGGACGACGATGCCAGGCCGGGGCTCACCGACCTGAAGCTCTTCAAGGAGTACGGCTACAAGAAGGGTCTAGGCGTGGGCGTCATCCACATCCACACAGACAAGCTGCCGAGCGTCGGCGTGGTCAGGGACAGGATACTCTACGCGGCGGGGGCGACCGACCTCGACCCGGAGGAGCTCTACGTCAACCCCGACTGCGGTCTGAGGACGAGGAAGCCCGAGGTCGCCCAGAGGATGCTCGACCTGGTGGTAGCCGGGGCAGAGAAGGCGAGGGGTGTGTCCTCCTCCGATTGATGCCCAAGACGACGACCATAGGCAGCTACCCAACGTTCCCAAAACCGGAGGATGTCGAGTACTACCTAACGATATCCAGCCACGGCCTCGGTGACGAGGTGGTGGACCCTTACCTGTGGTGCATCGACGAGGCGCTCGAGGACTTCACCTCAGCGGGGATAGAGGTGCCATCGACGGGCCAGTCGAGGGGCGACCTCTACTCGCTCTTCCTCGACCCGAGGTTCGTAAAGGGCCTGCGTTGGAACGGCGCAGAGGTATTCGTGGAGGACAAGCTCTCGAGGGTCGCGTCGAACAGGCTCTCCGACGTCCTGCACGCGCGCAGCGTTCTTCCCTCGCACTATGAGATCAAGGAGCCGATTACCGACGCGTACACACTGGCGAAGTTCGCCAAGATCAGCACCGGCTCGTACCGGGACACGCGCGAGCTCGCCAGGGACATCAACCGTAAGATAGTCATCCCCGAGATCGAAGACCTACAGAAGAGCGGCGCCGTCTCCTGGATACAGCTGGACTCGCCCGCCCTGGCCGCGGAGTCCTTCACACCCGACTACTTCCTGGAGCTCTACGAGGAGGTCGCCTCGGCCACGAAGCTCCCCGTGGTCCTGCACGCATGCGGGGACGCGTCGAGGATGTTCCCGGTCCTCACCAAGACAAGGGTCGACACCATCTCGCTCGACTTCTATCACTACCCGAGGCTCTTCGACGAGGCCAGCAGGCACAACTACGACCAGTCGATAGGCTTCGGGTGCACCGACAGCCAGAACCTCCGCGTCGAATCGGTAGACGAGACCGCCAAGATGGTCGAGTTCGGAAGGGGAAAGCTCGGCGAGGACCGCATCCAGTTCGTGCACCCACACTGCGGGCAGAGGAACCTGAACCGGGAGGTCGCCTACGGCAAGAACGTCACGCTGACGCTAGCGAGGGACGACGTCTACTTCGGGCGCCCGGATGAGGCCTCGCCCTCTCGGCTCTCGAGCAAGGACTACGACCCCCGCGGGTACTTCCTGGTCTCGATCCTTAGGGACACCAGAGAGATCCTCGTGACGTACTACTCCTACCAGCACACGCCGATCAAGAGGTTCCGGTCGAGGTCGGCCGAGCGGATATTCCAGTCTCTCAACGAAGAGGCCGACAAGCTGGGCATCGGTCGGCGCCACCTTGCATACCTCACCCTCGAGCTCGGGCGAGCGGAGGCGTCGCTCCAGTCGGGGCTCAGCAACTACCGCCAGAAAGTGATAGAGTAGTTGAGGCTCAGCGAGAAGATGGAGAGGGGCGTCTTCGTCCGGCTCATCGAGGTCTTTCCCCCTAACTTCAGCGCGGAGGCTTCCAAGGAGCCTCTCATCGGGATCAAGCAGAAGCTTCGAGACATGGTCACACGCGTCCAGAAGATAGAGAGCCTTGCGGACGCGATCCTCGTGGCGGACATGAAGGACCCGGCGCGCCTCCAGCTCTCGAGCGTCTACACGGCGGCGGCCCTGAAGGATGAGCTCGGGACTGAGGTGGTCCCGGTCAT
This sequence comes from uncultured Nitrosopumilales archaeon, assembly GCA_964486265.1. Lineage (GTDB taxonomy): Archaea > Thermoproteota > Nitrososphaeria > Nitrososphaerales > Gagatemarchaeaceae > Gagatemarchaeum. The sequence goes on from CAZAMW010000015.1 coordinate 12,738, forward strand.
CCCCACGCGCGACATGAACAGCAAGGCCATTCGCACCGCCTTCCTCACCTGTCTTTAGCTGGGCCTCGAATCGGTCTCTCTGGTGTGGGGCGACCGGTTCGGCGAACGGGACGGCGCTAAGAACGTCTACGACTACCGGTCCCTCGCCGAGGCCGTGTCCGACGCGAGGTCACTCGCAGACAGGGCCGACGTCCCAGCGACGCTTCTCGCTCCGGTCGACATCTCAGCGCTCTCAACCGCCAGAGGGGCCCGGCTCGCCGAGTCTCGGCTCGAGAGCGGCGCCGACTGCCTCCTGGCCCAGCCGCCCACCTCCGACATCTCAAGGACCCTCGACAGGCACGTCTCCCTCCTCAAGGAGAAGCACCTCGAGAGGAAGGTACTTCACAACATCTTCCCCTTCCGTAACAGGGAAGACATCGACGCCTGCCGGGCCCGGTTCGGTTGGGACCTGCCGAAGGAGCTCGACCGTATCGCCGAGAGGGGGGAGCCCAGCCTGCTGAGGGAGGCCAGAGACGTCGTCGAGGCCCTCGAGCAGCGGAAGCTCCCGGGCGTGTACGTCTCCACCCGGGGCAAGCCGGAGCTCGCCCGCTTCATCCTCGACTAGTGCGTCTGCGACAAAACCTAAATACGATATTCAAGCCTCGGGAGAACGAAGAGAGGCAATGACATCCTCGAATTCTCTCTCGGGTCCTCCCAAGCTTTCCATGGCCACGGTCGGAACCTGCTCATGAAAGCCCTGATACTGGCGGGAGGGAAGGGCCTGCGCCTGAGACCTC